>UQQU01000071.1 GCA_900543325.1 uncultured Clostridium sp.
CCCACAACGGACTTTCACCGTCAAGTTGTTGCCCATGCTGGGCGCACATAAAAAATGCATAAATCTATATTAAGGATTTACGCATTTTACCAAGTGATATTTAGCTATTCACTATACACTCAAATTATAACTTTCATTTTCTTTTATTAACTTTATCTTTCTCTTCTCATTAATAAATTTATTTAAATAAACCGTAATATAATAAGGAACATATAAATAAACTAAAAATACTACTATTGTATATAACCATGGTTCTGAAGCAAATAACTCATGCAAAAAAGGTACCGGAATTTTAAATGGCTTCTTTAGCAACATTAAATTACTTCCATAAAAAGTATTAAGATAAATTGCAATCACAGCAAAAAAGCAATAAATCTTAGTAAACTTATTAAATTTACTTTTTTCCAATTTAATTTCCAACTTAAATAAATATAAGATTCCCATATAAACCATTAATGTATGGAATAACATACTATACATACAAAGATAATGCCATGTTGGATAAATTGAATATTTTAACTCCTTTTTAATTTTACTTCTTTTAAGGAATTCACAAGTTCTAAATATTCTTCATTAAGTTTCTCCTTTTTCTCTTCATCAGATTCTATTGATAATAAAGAAATTACCTCCGATACCTTATTTTCAAGAAATAATATCTCATCATCTAAATGCTTATTTTCTGAATTCTTATTATTATTTTCAAAACTTTTAATGTATTCAGTATAAGTTCCTATAAATTCATGTATTTTTTTATCCTTAATTTCAATTATATGATTACATACATTAGATATAAACTCTATGTCATGAGATACTAATAATAAAGTTTTATTTGTATTAACTAAAGCATTTTCTAATGCTTCTATAGTTTTTATATCTAAATAATTAGTTGGTTCATCTAGTATTAATAAGTTATTATTAGATAATATTATCTTACATATAGCTACTTTGACTCTTTCTCCCCCAGATAATTCACTCACTATTTTATTTACAGAATCATTTTTAAATCCAAATTCACTTAAATTTATTCTTATAAAACTTTCATCCCACTTAGAATCTTTCTTTATATTTTCTAAAATACTACTTTCACTATCTAAAATATCTTGCTTTTGATCAAAATACCCTATTTTAACACTACTTGCTATATTTATTTTCTCTGAATTATTACTTAAAATTCTTTTTAATAAAGTTGTTTTTCCACACCCATTAGCTCCAATTAATGCAATCTTTGCTCCATTTCTTATGTTTAAATTAATTTCATCTATTAAAACCTTATCTTCTACTAATAACTTAAAATCTTTAATTTCTATTAAGTTTTTAGAAGCGACTTCACTACCTTCATTTATATTTATTATAATCTTTTCCTTCTTCTTAGGTGGTGCCTTAACTTCCATATGTTCTATTCTTTTTTCTATTGACTTTATATTATTTTCAATATGCTTTTTCCCTCTCTGATCTCCCATTTTAATCGTCTTTGCTTCTGATTTTCCCATTCCCTTAGGTGCTTTTTTTATTCTATCTCTCAATACTTCTTTTTCATTAATTACATTCTCTAATCTCTCTTTTTCATGTCTATATTTTTCATATTCTCTTTTTTGCTTTTTATAATTTTCTTCCTTTAAACTTATATATTTACTATAATTACCCTTATATATTTGTAATTTCCCATCTTCTATTTCCACAATCTCATTACATATGTCATCTAAGAATTTTCTATCATGTGAAACTATTAATAATGCTCCATTATACTTTTTAAACATATTATCTAGAATTTTAATACTTTCTCTATCTAAATTTGAGGTAGGTTCATCAGCAATAATAAGGCTTGTATTTTCTTCTAAAGCACTTACTACTCTCATTTTTACCTTTTCTCCTCCTGATAAATAATCTTCATATTCATCAGGAACACTAAAAATTTTTTTAATCTTACTATTATCACATATTTTATATCCATCATCTAATTGACTTATATAAGAATAACTATCTGTCAAAGTTACTGAACCTTCATCAGCCTTTATTTCTCCAAGTAAAATCTTTAATAATGTTGTTTTACCTACTCCATTTTCACCTACAATTCCTATCTTATCTTTTTCTTCTACCTCAAACTTATCTATATCTAATATTAATCTATCTCCATAATACTTTTTTAGATTTTTAATTGTTGCAAGTTTCATTTCACACCTCCAATTACTTCTATAAAAAGTTTGTGCAAAATTTTTATTAATAACCTTTAAATTATCTTCATTATGAATAAAGAGTCCAATAACATCTGTTACTGGACTCTTTATCTAAAAATTATTTTTAATTTTAAAATTTACTTTTTATATTTAATTTTAAATATTACTACAAAGCTTATTAAGCATATTAATTAAATCACTAATTTCTTCTTCATTAAAATTATGAGTTATTTTTTCATACCATTTATCATGATATTCATTAATTAACTTAAGAATATCTAATCCTTTATCAGTAAGGCATAAATCAAAAAATCTATTATCATTATCCCTTTTTACTTTTATAACATAATTTAAATCTTCAAGCTTTTTTATATTTCTTGTTATAATTGCACTATCTACATTTAATGCTTTTGCTATGTCTTTCAAATTGCAGCCTCTATTATTTTCTATTATTATCATGCAACGCCACATATTAAGAGTTAATCCATATTCCGATAGATTTGATTCAGAATATCTTATAAAGTCTCTATTTAAATCTGATAAATATTTACCTAATATTTTATATGACAATCATATTCCTCTTTTCTAATATTAATTTATTTTTTCATAAACTATTGGATCAACAAATCCAAAAGTAATTTTACCATTCTTTCTAAAAACTTCACTTACATACATTTTACCATTTTCAATTTTCTCCCTTAAAGTAAATTCAGTTTCTGGTGTAAAATTACTAATACTTTCTCCTTCATACGCATTATTTTTTTCTTTGTAAACCATAGGAGTAAACTTAGAAGAAACTTTAAGCTCTTTATAATCCATGGTTAAGTTTTCATTATCATTTCTAAATTCTTCTTTTGAGATATTACTTGGAATTTCATAATAAGTTAAAACTATATTATCATCTTCATTAACTGTAAATAAGAATAGGTGCGGAAGAATATTTTTAAATTTTCCTTGCTCATAATAACTTTCTTCAATAACAAAATATCCTGAAAAATCATTTGGTAAATTAGTTATCTTATCATTACAAACACCATTTATATGCTTTGCCTTTGGATGTTTTAATTCTCCTGATTCTAACTCATCATTTATTTGCCTATCATTATTAAATATTCCACATAATTCATTTATAAACCTATCTAACTTATTCATAAAAAACACCTCTTTAATACTTGATACTATCAATTATGCCTATATAATTGATAGTGTCAAGTATTATTAATAGACTAAAAAAAGATGATTCCTATTTAATATTAGAAATCACCTTTTGTAAATATTAATTTATTTTTTATTCTCTGAAATTAACTACTCCTAATAATTTACTATCATCTAAAGCTGAAATTACCTCTACTGATATTTTACCATTTTCATAGGTACAAAGATTAAACTTAGCACTTTCCTCAAATCTTACAATACCATTACTCTCATCATATCCTATAAAACTAAGACTCCCTGTTGAGAAATATGGCTTGTCTACAAAACAACCTTTAAAAGGATGATGAGTATGACCAACAAAAATTCCAATTATAGAACTTTCTCTTATTATATTTTCAAACCTATCATTATAACTAACTGCTGGTGTAGTAAATTGATCTTTTATAAGATGATGATGAATCATTAAAATAGTATCTTTTTTAGTATCCTTTAATTGATTTTCTAACCACTTATACTGTTCATCAGAAATAAATCCATTACTATTTCTATACTGTGAATTGTCAAAACTAATTATTCTTAATTCACCTATTTCTTTAACAGTATTATACGGATTATTACATTCTTTATTAAACCATCCCTTATAAAAAGCCTCTTTATTATCATGATTTCCTAATGTAAGTATATATGGAGTATTATCTAATAATTTTTCTAATTCACTTTTTAAAATTACATAATCTTCATAGGTTCCTGATTCCACTAAATCTCCAGTTATAATAACAAAATCTATCTTACTTAAGTCTATTTTTTCTAAAGATCTTCTTATCTGTATTAAAGGACTTGTCATATTATTAAAAATAGAATTATAACCTTTTTCAGCACTGGGATACTCTCTTAAAAAATGAATATCTGATAAATGTAAAAACCTCATATTTTATACCTACTTGACCTTCTTTTTCTTATTTCTTTTAGTTTGTATACTAAATAATATAAGTGCAACAATTGTTGCTACATAAGGAATAGAAGCTGTAATTTGTGTTTTTAAAGATGTATTCTGAAGTACATTTCCTGCTGCTTGTGAGAATCCAAAGAATAAACTTGATAAAAGAACTCCTATTGGATGAGACTTTCCTAAATTATTAGCAGCCATAGCAATATACCCACGTCCTGAAGTCATGTTTTGCATAAATAGTGTTACAGTTCCCATAGAAAGAAGAACTCCACCTAATCCACATAATATTCCCGATAAACTTATTGTAAGGAATTGATATTTCTCTACTGGAGTACCAAGACTTCTTGCAGCTTCTTTATTTATACCTATAGCACGTAATCTATATCCTAATACTGTCTTATATAAAAATATATACATTCCTATAGCTAAAATAAAGGCTAAATAATCAATAAGAGTTAATCCTGAAAAAATAGTCCCTAATACTGGAATATCCTTAATAATAGGCAAATCAATTTTAGGAAGACTTACTAAACTAGGATCAGTAAATACTCCTTTTGTCTTAAAAATTATATAAAGTAAGTATGTTGTAACTCCACCCATCATAGTATTAGTTGCCATACCAACAACAACTGGAGATGCTTTTAATTTAATTATACAGAATCCTACAATAGCAGATACTATCATTCCACTAATTGCACCTGCAAGCACAGATAAAAATACATTATGAGTATAATAATTTGCAACAATACTGAAAAATGCGCCTGTTAGCATAGTTCCTTCCATTGCAATATTAAAAATACGTACCTTAGAACATATAGCTGCAGCTAATGTAACTAATAAAATAGGTGTCATCATACGAAGAGTGGAATTAGCTACCACTGCTAAATAATCTACACGTAACTCCATTATTGTACTCCTTCCTTATCTGTTGTATTTTGTTTTTTCTTATACCACTTCACAGCAAACTTTGCAGTAATTAATAAAGTGATAATTCCTTGAATAATTGTTGTTACTTCCGATGGCACTCCCATGCTACGCTCAATAGTACTTCCCCCTGTAGTAAGACCAGCTAAAAAAATACCACTTACTAAAATACCAACTGGGTGATTACTTGACATTAATGAGGCTATAATACCTGTCCATGCATAACCTGGAGATGTAATCATATTATCGACATAACGATATCTTGTTCCTAAAACTTCACATGCTCCTCCAAGTCCAGCTAATGCTCCACTTAGCATTAATACATAGTACATCATCTTAGTACTATTAACACCACCATAGTTAGCAAAATTAGGGTTTAAACCACCCATCTTTGCCTTATATCCAAAACTTGTTCTCTTCATTATGAAAAGTACAATTAAAACACAAATAACCGCAATTACAAATCCCCAATGTAACGAATACCCATCAAACATTTTAGGTAAAATATTATCTGTTAACTTTTGAGTTTGAATTGCTGAAGAATCTAAACCTAATGGATCTTTTACGACATATGTTGTAAAATAAGAAGCTATATAATCAGCAATATAGTTCATCATAAGTGTTATAATAAGTAAATCTAACTTAAATTTCTCACTTACATAGGCTGAAATAAGTGAATATAAAACTCCTACTAAAGCCCCAGTAATAAGAGACATTGCAACAACAAAAACTGGCGGTCCTGGACATATTACAGCTACAACTGATGAAGTAAAAGCACCTAAAACCATTTGCCCTGCTGCACCTAAACTTGAATAACCAGATCCCCAAGCTAAAGCTCCAGAAAGACCAGCAAATATAATAGGAATAGAACGCGTTAAAGTTGTAGTTAAATAGTATGTAGATCCAAATCCACCTTTAAACATTCCTATAATTGCTTCAAAAGGATTAAATCCAGAAAGTGAAATAATTATACCTCCTATTAATAATCCAACAACAATAGCTTGTAGAGGATGTTTTAATGGCTCAAATATAATTGAAAGTTTACTTTTTGTAATACTTACTGATAACGAGTTTTTACTTTTCATTATTTTTACCTCCTACCATTAAAAGACCTAATGCCTTTTCATCAATACTTCCTCTTTTAAATTCACCAACAATTTCCCCATCATAAATTACATAAATTCTATCACTTAAATCCATAATCTCACTTAACTCTGAAGATACTAGTAATACACTATCTCCTTTATTTCTCTTATCAACAAGCTGATCATGAATAAACTCTATTGCACCTATATCAATACCTCTTGTAGGTTCACAAGCAATAATAAGTGGAGTTTCCATAGACATTTCTCTTGCAACAATAAGTTTTTGCGCATTTCCACCTGAAAGTTCTTTTATCTTTTGTGTATGAGAATCTGCTTTAACTCGGAATTTTGAAATTAACTCTATTGCATGCTTTGTAACTTTACTAATATTTAGAATTCCTTTTTTAGAGAATTCTTCACTATCTTCATATCCCATTAATGCATTTTCGGCAAGTGTTGCCTCTGGCGCACTTCCCCACATATATCTATCTTCTGGAATATGAGCAATACCAGCTTCTCTTATATTCATTACAGTTTTGTTTGTAATGTCATTCCCATTAATAATTACATTACCGGCATCAATTTTTTCTAATCCTGTTATACATCTAATAAGCTCAGATTGACCATTTCCAGATACACCTGCAATACCTACAATTTCACCTTTTTTAATATGTAAGTTAACGTTATTTAATATATTTTTATTATGTTCACCCTTTAAAGTTAAGTTTTTAACTTCTAAAAGCTGTTCTTTAGTCTCTTTTTCGGGAATTACTCTATTAGCTATTTGTCTTCCTACCATTAAATAAGATAACTCTTCAACACTGGTATCTTTCTTTAATTTTTCAGCAACCACTTCTCCAAGTCTCATCACTACTACTCTATCTGCAACTTCCATAACTTCATGAAGCTTATGAGTTATAATTATTAGACTTTTACCTAATTTCGCTAACTGCTTCATAGTTTTTAAAAGTTCATCTACTTCTATAGGAGTAAGAACTGCTGAAGGTTCATCAAAAATTATAATATCTGCATTTTGATAAAGAGTTTTTAATATTTCAACACGTTGTTGAAGCCCAACAGGACATTCCTCTACAATAGCATTTGGATTTACATCTAACATATAACGCTTTGAAAGCTCTTCTACCATTTGAATATTCTTTTTATAATCAAAGAATATCCCTTTTTTCATTTCATTTTTATATACTATATTTTCTGCAACAGTCATTGATTCAAAAAGCATAAAGTGCTGTTGAACCATTCCTATTCCCTGCTCCATTGCATCTGATGGATTATGAAAATTCATTTTCTTGCCATCTATAAGGATTTCTCCTGAATCTGGTTTTTCTAATCCATAAAGAATCTTCATTATTGTTGACTTTCCTGCACCATTTTCTCCAACAACAGCAAGTATCTCACCTTTATTAAGATTAATATTAACTTTATTGTTAGCTACTACGTTACCATAGGTCTTAACAATATTTTTCATTTCTAAAAGCATGTCAAAGTTACTCCCTTTCTAAATTAATCTGAAATATATAATAAGAGGCAAAGCGAAAATTGCTTCTGCCCCTTATAGTAAGTACACTAAGTACCCATTATATCCTAATTAGTTTGCAGACTCTTCAGGAACTTCTATTACTAATTCCCCTGAAATAATCTTTTCTGCTGCTGCCTTACCAGCTGCTATAACTTCATCAGTTATAATTTCAGTATTTCTATAATTCATTTCTTCTGGAGAAACACCAACAACTCCAAATGCGCCTTCTTTTAATCCAAGAACTTGTGAACCACCATTTAATTCACCAGCTAAGAATTCATCAATTATAGTATTCATAACAGCACCAGTATTCTTTAATAATCCACTAATAATACTTGGATTTTCAGAAGTTGTTTGGTCAATACTTAATCCAGTTGTGTATATTGGTGTACCCTTTTTACTTAACTCTTGAGCTGCTTGATATATACCTGAATTTGCACTAGCAGATACTCCACCAAATATAAAGTTTGCTCCTGCTGCTTTTTGTTGTAATGTATATTCATAAGCTAAGTTTGTATCATTATATGAGTTAATATAGTTATACATAAAGTTAGCATTTGGATTAACAGATTTTACACCTTCAGAAAATCCGTATCTATATTTGTAAGTTGCTTGTGTTTGGAATGATGCAATATATCCATATAAGCTTTCATTAGGGAAGGCTGTTCCAACCATTACTCCTAAAACATATGCTCCTTGTGCTTCATCAAATCCAAAGCTTGTTACTTTTTCATTAGATGCAGTTGTATCAATTACAGCATATTTTGTATTTGGAAATTTATCTGCAGCATCACTAAACGGATCAGCAGCTTGCCATCCAATTCCTATAATTAAATCATACCCTTCATTAGATGCAGCAAGAGTATTTTCTTCCCATGCAGCAGTATCTGTACATTCAATAGATGTCATATTGAATCCATAAGTTTCACTTGCTTCTTCTAAAGCTTCGTATGCTTGAAGAATAAATTGTTCTGTTCCAATTGTATCTGAAATTAAAGCTATATTTAATTTTGAATAATCTCCATCAGTACCTTGACTTCCTGCTGATTTATCACTTCCTGAATTAGAACATCCAGCAAAAAGAAATGTTGTCATAATAAGTAGTAAAGAAGTTATTATTTTTTTCATTATTTCATCTCCTATAGTTCATTTGTTAATTTAATTATAATAATTATATCCATTAAAAAATATGACATAAGTCATATTTTGACGAAAAAACTGTATATTTTTTTAGTTTTTTATTTTAATATTCGTTTTTTTCTTAAATAATTCCATTTTATCTAGATAAATTACATAAACTACTTTAATATTTTACTAAATATTAATTGGGTATTTGTAAAATTTTATTTTTACAAAATTTATGTATTTCCTTATTTTTCTTAGTTTTAGAACTTATTGTTATATATTTTTCTGTATGTTAAAATTATGAATATAAATAAACGAACAATATTATTAATTTACTCACTTATTGGGAGGAACTATGATAAATGTTAAAAACCAAGAATTATTAGATAAATATGTTAATAATACCGGTATTTCTGAACTATTTTCACAAGATATTACTAACTTATTAGAACTTTTTTCTTTAAATAAAGGAGATTTTTTAATTAATGAAGGTGAATGTTCTGATTATCTATATTTTTTAGTAAGTGGAAAACTAAAAGTTTTTTCTCACTCAACTTCAGGTAAAATAATGTCTATAACTCTTTTTAATTCTTTTGAAATCGTAGGCGAAACCTGTAGTTTATGGAATAAGCCTCCTACCGCCTCAGTTCAAGCTACCTCTAAAGCTTATTGTATTGGTATATCAATGAAATATAGGGATTTGCTTTTAAATGATGTGATATTCCTAAGATATATTTGTCAAAACCTAGGTGAAAGACTTAGCTATATGAATAATACTACATGTATTAACCTTTATGAATCATTAGAAAGTAGGTTAGCCTCTTTTATATTAAAAACTGAAAAAGATGGAATTTTCTCTTACAACTTAACAGAATGTGCCGAACTTTTATGTACAAGCTATAGACATTTATTAAGAATAATTAATTTATTTTGTAGCACAAATAAATTAGTTAAAAACGGTAAATTCTATAAAATTATAGATCGCTCCTATTTAGAGAAAGTTTCATCTAATTCTCTTATTACATAAAATAAAAAATGTATTGATTCTTAATCAATACATTTTTTATTGAATATAATTATATATCTATTTAACTCTTGTTAAATAATTTTTTATTAAAATTAAAATTGTACTTAATATAGCCAGTATTAAAAATACTATTAGCTCTTGTATTCCTAACTTACTTAAATGTAGTAAATTTCTAAATAAAATTGTTGCTACGAAAAATCCTATAGCAGTCGTTGTGCATAAAAACACCCGCATTTTATTAAACGGTCTACATACTCTTATTACAGCTAAAATACTAGTAAATCCAATCATATAATACATTAATGTAGTCATCTTCGGCTCTGCTATACCTAAAGCTGGAGCTAATAAATATAAGACTATAATATTTATTATTATAACTACAGAATATGGGAATGAATTTTTTAATACGCTTTTTAAGAATTTTTCTTTTATTTGTTTTCCATTAGGTTCAAAAGATATAAAGAATGATGTATATCCTTCAATTGCAAGATCCACTAATGTAATTTGTATCGGAATAAATGGGAACGCTGTACAAGTTATAATATTTAATATTGATAACATTACTGAATACAATGTTTTTATAAAGAATATTGTAGCAACATTAGTAATATTATTTACAACTCTTCTTCCCTCCATTAAAACATCTTTTAAAACACTAAAGTCTGAATTTAAAAGCACAATTTGTGAAACTTGCTTTGCAACATCACTTGCCTCTGGTAATGTTATACTACAATCTGCTTGCCTTAATGCAATAACATCATTTACCCCATCACCTGTCATTGCAACAGTATGCCCTTTTGCTTGTAATGCTTGCACTAACAAACTCTTCTGATTTGGAGATACTCTTGCAAATATACTATATTCATCTACTAGATCTATTATTTCATCATCACTTTCTATAGTAGATAAATCAATATATGATTCATAATCCTCTAACCCTGCTTGCTTAGCTATACTAGAAACAGTCAATGGATTATCACCTGAAATTACTTTTACAGTTACGCCTTCCCCCTTAAAGAATCCAAGAATTTCTTTGGCATTTTTTCTTAAAGGATCTGATAATTCTATTGCGGCAACAATCTCTATATCTGGTAACATATCTTCCACTATATCTTTAGAAAATCCTACAAGAAGTACTCTTTTTCCTTGCTTTTGTGCTTCTATCATATTCTCTTTAATTTCAAAGTTGCTTTTAGCTGTTAATCTTTCAGGTGCTCCAACTATTATAGATCCTATATCCTTAAAGGAAATAGAACTCCATTTTCTTTCAGATGAAAATGAATTTTTATAGTCAACTTCAAAGTTGTCATTTCCTTTAAAATATTCTTTTAAAGCTTGGAAAGTACCATTATTATCTCCTATTTCATTAACAAATGCACTTAAGGCCTGATTTACTGAAATAGGCATTATTTCTTCATTAAATGTTTCAACATTTGAAACTTGCATCTTACCTTCTGTAATAGTTCCAGTCTTATCAAGACATAATGTATCTACATGAGCTAATGTTTCAACACTATATAAGTCTTGAACTAATACTTTTTTCTTTGCAAGCTTAATTACTCCAGTTGCTAGCGATATACTAATTAATAAAACTAATCCCTTTGGTAGCATTCCTAGTAATGCTGCTGCTGTTGATACCACAGAACTTTTTATTACTTGATCTCTGAAAAAGAACGCCTGTACAAATAATAACACACCTACTGGGATTATTATAAAACTTGTAAGTCTTGTAACTTTTCTCATAGAATTTAATAATTCTGAGTTTACCTTTTTATGCTTTTTACTCTTTAATGTAATTTCAGCCGCTAAGTTATCCTTACCAACCTTTTCAACCTTAGCATAACATTTTCCACTAACAACATAACTTCCTGAGTATAGCTTATCTCCTGGCATCTTTACTATTGTATCTGATTCTCCAGTAAGAAGAGACTCATTTACTTCTATTTTCCCATCAATAACAACTGAATCTGAGCTAATTTGATTCCCCACGTTTAGTATCGTTATATCATCTAAAACTACTTCATCAACACCTACACTCTTTTCTTTACCATCTCTTATTACATCAACCTTAGATACTGTAAGTACTGATAGCTTAGCTACCATATTTTTTGCATGTATTTCTTGAAAACTTCCAATACATATATTCAATATAATTATTAGCATAAAAGCTAAATTAGAATATGCTCCAACAGACATTAAAGCAATAGCAATAAGAAAATTATACAAATTAAATAATGTAAATACATTTCCTGATATAATCTCCCAATTAGATTTTACAGTTTTTTCTTATACAATATTAATTTGCCCCTTTTTCTTTCTCTCTAACACTTCCGCTTCTGTTAATCCTAATATAGTTCGTTGCTCTTCCATACTCAACACACTCCATATCAATTTCTCCTGTAATTACATTTCTATGTATTACCCCAAATATTTACATAATAATTAATAATAACATTTATTATACATCTTAAATGTAAAATCTATGTTAAATATTATTTATAATATATTATTAAAGGAACTGTTGCATTGAAGAATTTGTGCAACAGTTCCTTTAATTCTACTTTATTGTGTAATTACTTTTTTCAAAAACTTTAATATTTTGATTTTTTAAGAAATAATTAATTATAAGTTCACTTATATCAACATTAATTTCTCGAATAACTTCAGCGCCTTCATAAGATGGATAAATTGAAGTATTAGTAGCACGATAATTATTCATAACAACATTATAATACTTATCTAAATCAATATTCTTACCATCCTTTTTCATAGAAACTACTCTATCTCCAAAATTTCTTGATAAATCAATTTCATAATCAAAACCTCCAAAAGTATCATAATTATAATTTTGCACTTTCGGAACTAGGAATCCATCACTAATTTTTACTTTTCCATTATCAACAACAAAATAAGTAGCAGCCTTTTCAATAGCTTCTTTTAATTTATCTCCTCTTACTTTTAAAACCATTAATGTATTAGGATAAGGATAATTTATTAATACATCCCTAATAGATACATTTTTCTTAAATCCAATTGCACTATCAAATAATGATAAAGCTGAAAAATCTGCATCCGAAGCTTCTAATTGTACTTGATGTAAGAAATTAATAAATGGATGTCCATTTAATCTTGCTTCAAAAATATCATTCATAAGTATATCTTTATCAAATTCACCAATTTCTTTATCTAAATAGTCTTTTAACTTTAACTCAACATTATTAAATATTTTTTCCAAACCTTCATTAATCTCATCATTTAATAAAGAAACATCAACTAACTCATAATTTGCTTCTTTAGTTTCTGTATCCAATATAATTTTACTAAACTTTTGACCATTATGAAGTGGTTGTGAACAAACTACTCCATTTATTTTAGTAATAAATGCTCTATGTTGATGTCCGCTTAAAACCATATTAATTGAATTATATCTTTCTAATAGCTCACTTGCTTGATTTTCTTTAGTAAGCTTTTCTGTAGGGGTATTACTTCCATCTAAACTCTTTTCAAAGCCTCCATGGTAGCAAACTATAATATAATCTGCCTTTTCCTTTAATTCTTTTTCATATTTTCCATACATATCAACTGGGTCTAAAAATTTTAAATTAGTAATATTTTTTTCATGCTCCCAATTAGGTATAAATGATGTTGTAAGTCCAATACATGCTATTTTAAATCCATTAAAATCAAATATTTTATAGGGCTTTGTTTTAAGATTTAAACCTTCAATATTAGCATTTATTATTTTATCCTCAACAAGTTTATATGAATTATTTAAATAATCCAATCCATAATTAAATTCATGATTTCCTATAACATAAGCATCATAACCTATAAATTCTAATCCTTCTAATATAGGATTTTTATCTAATTTTTCCTTTGATAAATAATGTGCTAAAGCTGAGCCTTGTATTAAATCCCCACAATCAACTTTTAAAGACGCATCATAATTTTTTTCATCATTTAATATGTAACTTCCTATTTTAAGTATTCCAAGTGGCTGATCTTTTACATAGTTAGTTGGATAAACATACCCATGCAAATCACTTGTTTGATATATGGCTAACTTCATATATTATCTTCCTTCCCATTTAAATAGCTAAGCTGTATTAAATTTATTATTTAATTTTTTACTAAATTTTTAATACAACCTACTACTATATCTTCTCTTTAGTTTAAATATATTATATTGTTTGACCCTTTTTAGGTAATAAAACAGCTCCATTTTCATTATAAAGTTTTTCTGGACGATAAGAGTGAATTGGAACTAATAACTTAGGTTTAATTAGGTTAATTATTTTTATTAAATCATAAGGACGAGCATGACCACTACAAGGTATATTCATAAACTCTATATTATACTCACCAAATTGTTTAATAAATGGTTCATATGCAGGATCAAATGCCCCTAATGGTTGAGCATCAGTATGAATATAGATTCCACCACTTTTTAATTTATCTATATATTTTAAGGCTAGAGTATCTAATTGCCAGAAATACTTACTTTCGTCATTTAACAATTCCTCAAAATCAACCTTTAAATTTTCATCTAGCCCATATTCTTTATCATCTAATTGATAATAATGAGTTTGAATTCCAGCTGCTTCTTTTACTACATATGAATAATATGCATCTAATACAACAGTTCTTGGATTACTCTTAATTATCTTTAAAATTCTTTCTACATTTGATATATAGTAATTAAATGTTATTTGTTTATTAGGATTATTATTAACTACTTCATTAATTTTCTCTATAAGTTGTGGTTCATTTACTGCTTCTGTCTCTCTTATAGGATCTCCAAATTCTTGGAATGAAACACTTACACCTTCTATTAATAATACATCACAATTTTCACTCTCCTTACAGAAATTTAACGTATCATTTTCTCGATATCCATGAAGTCTAATATCTCCTGTATACGCTATAGTTAAGTCAGGTGTTTCTATTACTAATCCACTAGCTCCATAAGCATCATGATCAACCGGCATAACTTTAACTTTTATTTTTCCAACTTTAACGACTTCATTTTCTTTAACTCCAACTACTTCCCTTGTATTAGAATCTTGTTTTTCATATAGAGGAAAAATAAAATCATTATTAATATTCAAAGTATTTAGTAATGATTTTGTACCTTCTAAAGTATATAATGGTATTTCAGTATTCAAGTAATTAACTATTTTAGAATGATCTAAGTGAATATGAGATAAGAATACAGCAGTATTTTTAAAAGTATTTTCCTTTGATTCATATCCTATTAAAGGTATTTTAGGATCAAATATATTATTTAAATATGGAACTAAATTTTCATCTAATAATCCTTGTAAATCAGTAGGCTGTACTTTTGCAGCTGGATTATACTCACTACCAAAGTCAAAGAAAATATGACTATCTTCATATGCAACCTCTATTATTGTTCCCCCAATTGTTAAAACACCACTATGAAATGTTATTTTTGTCTTTTTATCCTTAAGCATAATTATTAAACAACTCCTCTTTGTTATATTTTATCTTTAGTTAGATTTATAGTTATTAAAATTAATCTTCATTTTAAATAAAAAAATATATAATCGATCCTATTATAACTAATCCTAAAACATTATAAGTAGTAAATTTTTTCATATAATCAGTCCCATCTTTTGGGTGTTAGTGTAAAGTTTTTTACACTACTTTTCTTTTAAATTCTTTATATATCAAGG
>UQQU01000072.1 GCA_900543325.1 uncultured Clostridium sp.
CCCACTACCAAGCCCACAACGGACTTTCACCGTCAAGTTGTTGCCCATGCTGGGCACACATAAATTTAAAAGGACACTTATTGGTGTCCTTTTTGAGCATATATATTATATTATAAAGTTTATTACAATTATTAAAACTCCGCCTATAACTAAGGAAACTGTACTTAACCCTACTGCTACAGTAGTTTTTATAATTTTAGCCTTATCTTTTTCCATTTTAGTAATTTGAAGATTTGCATTAGCAATATATTGAGAATTAGTTTGTCCAAGACCTTGCATAGATAGTCCCATTGGATTACCCCTTTCCGTTATTGTATATATTTTTATATTCCCATGAATCTATCAAAATCATAATCATTATAAAACAGCGACATCACTGCAATTCCATCTGCTCCAGCTTCAACTACATTTATATAGTTATCATATTTTATTCCACCTAAGGCAATTATTTCACAATTAACATATTCTCTAAGTTTACTAATAAACTGGATACCCTTAGGCTCTAACCCCTTCTTACATTTAGTCTCAAAAATATGAGATGCAAGAAGATATTTAGCTCCCTTATTATAGGCTAATATTCCCTCTTCAACTGTATGAACAGATACTCCAACATTATAATCAAATTCATCTAAAGCCATAAAATCATTAAATGAAAGCTGAATTGTATTTTCATTAATTTTCTTAAAAACATTAAGCTTTGAATTTATTATTATTTCTGAATTTGGAGCTAATTCTTTTACCTTATAATAAAGATCTTCATACTCCTTATCACTTAAATCTTTTTCCCTAAGTATAATTCTTATGTTTGGATAACTTGATACCTTTTTTATTACCTGAAAATACTTTTCTTCATTTACTAAACTTCTATTAGTTATAAAATAAATAGGAATACTAGTCATTGATTGCTAATTCTTCTCCATTTAATATTTTCTTCATAGTTCTCATTGAACACATCTTTCCACACATTGAACAACTCTCTTCATCATGTGGCTTAGATTCTGCCCTATATCTTCTTGCCTTTTCTGGATCTATAGCTAAATCAAACATCTTTTCCCAATCAATCTCTGCCCTAGCCTTACTCATTTCATTATCCCATTCTCTAGCTCCCTTAACTCCCTTTGCAATATCAGCAGCATGAGCAGCAATTTTAGAAGCTATTATACCTTCCTTCATATCTTCTAAATTAGGCAATCTTAAATGCTCTGCTGGAGTTACATAACATAAAAAGTCTGCTCCATAAGTTGCAGCTATGGCTCCACCAATAGCAGATGTAATATGATCATATCCTGGTGCTATATCAGTAACTAAGGGTCCTAAAACATAAAATGGAGCTCCATGACATAATCTCTTTTGCATTATCATATTAGCTTCAATTTCATTAAGTGCCATATGTCCTGGTCCTTCAATTATAACTTGTACATTCTTTTCCCAAGCTCTTTTTGTAAGTTCTCCTAAAGTTATAAGTTCCTTAATTTGTGAAGCATCAGAAGCATCATTTATTGATCCTGGTCTTAAGGCATCACCTAAAGATAAGGTAATGTCATATTTTTCACATATATCTAATAATTCATCATAATATTCAAAGAATGGATTTTCTGCATTATTCATTTCCATCCAAGCAAATAAAAGTGAACCTCCTCTTGAAACTACATTAGTTAACCTTTTATTTCTTTTAACTGTCTCAACAGCCTCTCTATTTAGACCTGCATGAATAGTTACAAAGTCTACACCATCTTGCCCATGCTTTTCAACTACATCAAGAAATTCTCTAGCAGTTAAATCTTTTAAATCTTTATCATAATATCCTAAAGCATCATATATAGGAACTGTTCCAATCATTGCAGTAGACATTTCTACTATAGTCTTTCTCATTTCTGCTGTTTTACCATAGTTTGATAAATCCATTATAGCTTCTGCTTTCATTTCTAAAGCAGTTCTTACTTTATCTAATTCTTTTTCACAATCACAACAATCCTTTGAAATTCCTAAATTAACATTAATTTTAGTTCTTAATCCTTGACCAACTCCCTCAGGACTTAAAGATTTATGATTTTTATTTGCAGGTATAGCTACCTTTCCTTCTGCAACTAATACTCTAATTTCTTCTACTGGTTTCCCTTCTTTAATAGCCACTATTTTCATAGCCTCTGTTATAATCCCCTTTTTAGCTGCATCCATTTGTGTTGTATAATTCATTTTAATCCTCCTAAATTCTTTCCCAATCTTTTAATATTGGTTGATACCCTACTTCTTTTATCATTTCTATAATTTCTTGTACTGAACTTTCATCATCAATATCAAATTGTGCAGTTCCTGCATTTTTTAGTGTATGTCCACCTACCTCTGTAGAAACTCCAGCACTCATTTTTGTAACACCAAAAGGTATTATATGCCTTCTCATATGTTCATTTTCTCTTGTAGAAATATTCATTCCACATTGTGGTGC
The DNA here is from genome assembly GCA_900543325.1 of uncultured Clostridium sp. GTDB lineage: Bacteria > Bacillota > Clostridia > Clostridiales > Clostridiaceae > Clostridium. Next base: position 2,447 of record UQQU01000072.1, read on the forward strand.
AAATAATCTATATGCTAAAAGAATTTGAACCATTTGTTTATCTGTAACACCTTTTACTTTACTTAATCCACCTTTACATGGTCTTATTCTTGGTGGTGAATAAGTTATATCACATTGAGGATATTTTCTTCTTAAATAATCACCATGCAAAGCAGTAAAGAAAGCATCTTTTCTAAAATCAGATAATCCTAAAAGTGCACCTATACTTATACTCTTCATTCCAGCCATTGCCCCTCTTTCAGGTCCATCTAATCTATATTTATAATTCTTCTTAGGACCTGCTAAATGCACTTCATCATATACTTTTTCATCATAAGTTTCTTGATATATAGTAAGACCTTCTGCACCTGCTTTAACTACGTCTCTATATTGCTCTACAGTCATTGGCCATACTTCCATAGTAATTGATGGAAAATATTCTTTTATAACATTAATTGCATCTACTATATAATCTAATGGAGAGTGCTCTTGGCTTTCTCCAGTTAATAATATAATATGTCTACATCCTTCCTTAGCTATAGCCTCTGCTTCATTCTTTATTTCTTCCATATTTAATTTTCTTCTGTTAATGGAATTTTCAATATTGTACCCACAATACTTGCATTTATTAACACAGTAATTTGAAATATACATAGGTGTATATAATAAAACCGTTCTACCAAAATACTGTAAACTTAATTCTACAGCTTTTTGTGCCATTTCTTCTAAATGACTTGACGCTTTAGGCGATAATAAATTTAACAAATCCTCATGATTTAAATTTCTTTCATTTATACTTCTTCTAATATCATCATCAGTTACTTGCTCAAAATAACTTTCAAAATCAAAGTTTCTATATCTTTCTATAACACTATAAAAGCTCAAAATTTAGCCATCTCCTTAACCTAAAAATCCTGTTAAGGGTGATGATGCATTTGCTTCTTTTGAAACAGCTCCAAACTTAGATAAATAAGCAAGTCTACCTGCTTCAACCGCCATTGAGAATGCTTTTGCCATATTAGCAGGATTTTTAGATGATGCTATTGCAGTATTAACAAGACAAGCTGCTGCTCCCATTTCCATAGCCTCCATAGCTTGCGATGGTTTACCTATTCCAGCATCAACAATTATGGGAATATCTAATTCATCTATCATAATTTGAATAAGTTCTTTTGTTCTAAGCCCTCTATTACTTCCAATTGGAGCTCCAAGTGGCATAACAGCAGCAGCTCCAGCTTCTATAAGTTTTCTACCTGCATAAAGATCTGGACACATATAAGGCAGTACAACAAATCCTTCTTTTGCAAGTATTTCAGTTGCTTTTATTGTTTCTTCATTATCTGGAAGCAAGTATTTTGAATCGCTTATAACTTCAATCTTAATCCAATTTCCACACCCTAAAGCTCTAGCAATTCTAGCAATTCTTACTGCTTCTTCTGCATTTCTAGCCCCTGATGTATTTGGAAGCAATATAACATCTTTAGGTATATTAGAAAGAATATCTTCTTCCCTATGATCTAAATCAACTCTTCTTACTGCTAATGTAATAACTTGGGAACCACTATTTTCTAATACATCTTTAATTAAAGCATTAGAAGGATATTTACCTGTTCCAACAAATAGCCTATTATTAAGTTCAACTCCACCTATAACTAATTTATCACTCATTTTTTACCTACCCTCTTCTCCTAAAATAATTCTTAAAGCACAATTTGCCATATGATTTGCACAAATAGCTACTCTTGGTGCCATAAGTCCACTACCTTCTTTAGCTTCATTAACACCATCTCCACATATATAAAATCTATTATTTATTCTTCTAGTAATTATGTCATTTGAAGGATAATAACTTGCCATTCCAGATGATGCTATTAAAACCTTATCCCTCATTTCAGTAAGTACAACATTACTTATTTCTGCCTTACATTCTGGATTATCAAATGCTTCAATTATTATGTCCACATCATCAAAACTTTCTTTTATATTGTCTTTATTAAGTCTTTCTATAATAGCTATAACATTTATAAAGGGATTTACTTCTCTTAAATTTCTTTTAAGAGCATTAACCTTGTATTCTCCAATATCCTTAATGTAATATTGTTGTCTATTTAAATTTGAAGGCTCAACAATATCAAAATCTACAATCTTAATATTCCCTACTCCAATTCTTGCTAATGATAATGCAATATTAGATCCAAGACCACCAGCTCCAGCTATTCCAACAGAAGCTTTCTTAAGTTTTTCATAAACATTAGGGGTGTGTCTTGCTACTAATAAGGCCTCTAACTCATCTTTAGTAGGAACCTCACCTCTTTTAATAAAAGATATACTGTCTCCATCTTTAAGCAATTTATCTTCTTTTATGGGAAATCCATTTAAAATTACTATATCTGATTCTCTTTTGACTTCTTGTTTTAGCTCAAAACAAGAAACTCCTTCAACAACCTCACTATATTGTTCATTAATCTTAATCCTCACACTCCACCACCTAAATACCTAGTTTTTCAATTTCTTAATTAATTATTTACTTAATTGCTTACTTTATTAATTACTTACTTTTTCTTAACCTCCTCCTACAAAAGAAATAACTTCTATAGTATCATCATAGTTTAAATTTACATTTCTATAATCTTCTTTAGAAACTATATTTCCATTTAATTCAACTACTACTCTATTTTCATTTAATCCAAAACTTAGTAATAAGTCATTTATTGTACGAATACTTTCACCACTAATTTCATTTCCATTAACTCTCACTATTTTCACCTCCCCGCCTCCGGGGTTCATCCATATTATGGATGGACCCCGGAGGCACGCTATTTTTGTCGAATAAAAAAAGCTGTACCAACAGCGGTACAGCTTTTAAGTAAGTAAAATTTCCCAATAAAACTTAAAGCTAATATACTTCCGTATATCTTTTTAAATTTCTACTAATCTCAAAACTTCTATAGCTTCCCTCCGCTGGTATTAACCATATCAGGTTCATAGGGTTAGGATTATTCCTTCTCAGCCTTATTGGCACCCCTAGCTTTTTATTATATTTTACTTAATTTTACCATTTATTATATTTATTTTCAACCTTTCCTATTTATTTTTATCTAATTTTTAACTTTATTCCTTTTATTTTTAAGCAGTTTTCTTCTTATCCCCTTTAAATAATTATAAATTTTATATAAAGTTGGATTCTTTAATTCCTCTTCTTTTTTATGAACAAATTTTATTAATTCCATAATAGGTTCTATTTTATTAAGAGTATCATTATATCCTTCAATTATTCTTACACGCTTTGCATCTGTATCTAAGTTTAAAGTTCCTGTTATAGTATTTTCAACTAAATTTTCTGGTGCTATTATTATAAGCCTTGAGTTTGGATAAAGTGATCTATCAACTTGTACATCTTTAGATAATAAAACTACAATTATAATATCACACTTTTCTCCATATACAGGTTGGATTGGAACATTATCCGATATTCCTCCATCTATATATTTTTCTCCTAAAACCTCAGTACTATCATATATTAAAGGTAATGAAGCTGATGCTAATACAATCTTTTTAGCAGTCTCATTATCATAATCATTTATTTTAAAATATTTAGCATTAAAATTAGGTAACTTTGTACATGCTGCATAGCATATTTTTTTCTTTTCCTTAACTTTATTAAAATCTAGATATTTTTCTACCATCTCTACAGCCCCATCATTACTAATGGCTCCATGCTCTAATTTATCTGCTAAAAATTTCTTTGCTAGCTGTAGATTCTTACCTCCAATATATAACCCTATTCCTCTTTTAATCAATTCTGTTTTACTAACAGGAACTAATTTATCCATTGTTACCTCTTCCCAAAGCTTATCTGCCTTTTCCATTTCATCCATAGCAAATAATACAGAATTAAAGGCTCCTATAGAAGTTCCTGAAAAAACTGATATGTATTTAGTCAAATTTAATTGTTTTAAAGCTTTCCAAACTCCAAGTTCGTATGCTCCTTTGCCTCCACCACCAGCTAATACTAATCCTATTTTCATAAATTACTCTCCCTATTTTTCCCATTTTTTTATCATATAAATTATACTATAAAATTTAAGCCCATAAAATATTCATGTAATTTTTTCTCATTAATATTTTTATTTAATATTCTTAGAATTAATTCTAAAGTTTTAATTTTTATATAATAATCATTATTATCTATGATATACTATTTATGACATTTCATTTAGGAGCTGATTAATTTGAACAATAAAACATTTAATATAATTATTTCGCCTGCAAAAAAAATGAATATAAATAATGATGATATTATAAGCGAATCTATGCCGTGTTTTATGGACAAGACAGAATATTTATATAGTAATTTAAAAGATTATAGTTATGATGATTTGAAAAAACTTTTAGCTTGTAATGATGAAATTGCAGAACTTAACTATTCTAGATATAAAGATATGAATTTATATAAAAACTTATCACCTGCAATTCTTTCTTATGAAGGTATTCAATACAAATATATGTCCCCAGACTCATTTAGCAATTCAGAATTTGATTATGTATCAAATCATTTAAGAATTCTATCTGGATTTTATGGTATTTTAAAACCATTTGATGGTATTGTTCCTTATAGACTAGAAATGCAAGCAAAATTAGCAATAGGAACTAGTAAAAACTTATATTCTTTCTGGGGGGACTCTTTATATAAAGAACTTACCAAAGATACTAATACTATATTGAATCTTGCTTCAAAAGAATATAGTAAGACTATCGAAAAGTATTTAACTAAAGATGATACTTTTATAACATGTGTTTTCGGAAGTCTTGTTAACTCTAAAATTAAAGTAAAAGCAACAGAGGCTAAAATGGCTCGTGGACTTATGATACGCTATTTAGCTGAAAATAATATTACTGATATAGAAAAAGTTAAAGATTTCAAAGAACTTGGATTCTCTTATTCAGAAGAGCATTCAAAATCTAATGAATTTGTTTTCTTAAAATAATTACAAAAAACTACACAATAAAAGCGCTTGCATTTTCACAAGTGCTTTTAAAATAAATAATTACATTTTCAAGCAACATAAGTTGTTGTTTAACACATTTTAATACAATTATATATTAAATATACTATAATTTACATACATTTCTTAAATACCGTCTTATTCAATTTGCAAAAAACATTTTTATTAATTTTATTTTTAAATTGTAGCATTTATATTAATATAAATGTATATTTTTATCAAATTAACTTGTATAAAAATTCCCCCTCACTAATTTACTTTATTTTACATAAATGTTATTATATATACTGTAGGGTGGCCAAACTACTTATAATTAAATGAGAAAGTTACTAAAATTAATGGATTGTTAATTTTATAAAAATATATACTTAAATGGGGAGAGATTTTTTTATGAAATATTACATTTTAAGAACTAATGCGAAAGCAGAGCATACTACTCACAAATTACTTAATGGGTATAACTTTAAAATAAATAATTTAAATGCGGAAAGATTAATTAGCGATGCTAAGGATGACGAAATTTTCTATTTACTATATAACATTTCTGAAAAGAAGTTTGTAGAACAAGGGGTAATCAAAAGCGTTGAATCAAATAAACCTTCTAACAAATATGAAGCTCTATTCGCTGAAAGAAAACCTTTAAATATAAATTATTTACCATATTCAACTCCTAATTGCGGAATAATTCCAACTTCTAAAAGTAAAGTGGAAGAAATTCTGAATGTTGCAGTTTAATTTAGGAACTACTGAACATTTTATATTATTTTAAGTAATACTAGTTTAAATCTTGGAATAATAAAGGAGCTGATCATATGATAAGCTCCTTTAATTTTTCCTCTGTTTATTACATTATTTTAATTTCCAAATATCTTCATTGTATTGAGCAATTGTTCTATCAGATGAGAAGAATCCAGCTTTGCTGATGTTTATTAAAACTTTTCTGTTCCAAGTTTCTCTATCTGAGTAATCTTCAAATACTTTGTCCTTAGTTTTAATATAATCTTCAATATCAAGTAATGTCATGAACCAGTCTTTAACTATTAATTCATTGTGAAGTCTGTTTAGGTTAACTTCATCTCCAACCTTTAACATTTCATCACTTACTATAAAGTCAACTAGTTCTTTGATATTTTCTTTTTCATAATATTCTTTTGAAACGTAATCAGCTTTCTTATAATGGTCGATTACTTGTTCACTTGATTCACCAAAGATATAGATGTTATCATCACCAACTAATTGATGAATTTCAACGTTAGCTCCATCTTCAGTTCCTAAAGTTAATGCACCATTTAACATAAACTTCATATTACCTGTTCCTGAAGCTTCCTTAGATGCTAAAGAAATTTGTTCAGAAACATCACAAGCTGGTATTAACTTAGAAGCCTTAGTTACATTGTAGTTTTCAACCATAACAACTTTTAAGTGTTTGCTAACAACTGGATCATTATTTATAATTTCTTGTAAGCAAAGAATTGTATGGATTATATCTTGTGCAATTATATAAGCTGGTGCAGCCTTTGCTCCAAATATCATTGTAATTGGAGTTGTTGGAATATTTCCTGCTTTAATATCTAAATATTTATGAATGATGTATAAAACATTCATTTGTTGTCTCTTATATTCATGAAGTCTCTTTATTTGAATATCAAATATAGAGTTTTCATCTACTTCAATATTTTGAGTATCCTTTAAATACTTCTTTAATGCAATTTTATTATGCTTTTTAATTTCTCCAAGTTTTGCTAATACTTCTTTGTTATCAACATACTTAGCTAAGTCTTCTAACTTAGTTGCATCAGTCTTGAAGTCTTCACCAATAAGTTCTGTAATATAGTTAGTTAACTCATTATTACAGTGGATTAACCATCTTCTGAAAGTTATACCATTTGTCTTATTGTTAAATTTTTCTGGATATATATCATAGAATGGTCTTAATTCTTCTTGCTCTAATATTTCTGTGTGAAGTGCCGCAACACCATTTACACTGAATCCATAGTGAATATCCATATGAGCCATATGAACTCTATCATCTTTATCTATGATATAAACTCTTTCATCTTCATATTTTTCTCTAACTAAGTTATCTAATTCTCTAATAATTGGCATTAATTGAGGCACAACTTTTTCTAAGTAAGCTATTGGCCATTTTTCTAATGCTTCAGCTAATATTGTGTGGTTAGTGTATGCACAAGTTTTGGTAACGATACCGATAGCTTCTTGCATTTCAATACCCTTTTCTCCTAATAATCTTATTAATTCTGGTATAACCATTGAAGGGTGTGTATCATTAATTTGAACAACTACATGCTCGTGTAACTTGTGTAAATCATATCCATTTTCTTCAGCTTCTAAAAGAATTAATTGTGCAGCATTACTTACCATAAAGTATTGTTGATATATTCTTAATAAGTGTCCTGCCTCATCACTATCATCTGGATATAAGAATAATGTTAAATTCTTTTTGATATCTTCTTTATCAAAGTTTATTCCATCTTCTACTAAAGTTTCATCTATAGAATCTATATCGAATAATCTTAATTTATTTGATGCTTGATTATATCCTGTTACATCTATATCATATAATGTTGAAGTTACTTTAAATCCACCAAATAATACATCAAATTTAATGTCAGATTTATTTAACCAACCTTCTGAAGTTATCCATGGATTCTTTTCAGTTGTTTGTTTATTATTCTTAAATACTTGTTTAAATAATCCATAATGATAGTTTAATCCAACACCATCTCCATTTAAACCTAAAGTTGCTATTGAATCTAAGAAACATGCAGCTAATCTTCCTAATCCACCATTTCCTAATGAAGGTTCTAATTCTACTTCTTCTATTTCAGTTAAATCTTTTCCATTAGCAGCTAATACTTCTTTAACTTCATCGTAAAGTCCTAAATTTATTAAATTATTTGATAGTAATTTACCAATTAAAAACTCTGCTGAAATATAATATAATTTCTTACTTCCTTTATTTGTACCTTTATTTTTAATGCATCCTTTTGTCATTTCTAATAATGCTAAATATACTTCTTCGTTTGTTGCTTCTTCTATTGTTTTTTGAAATCTATTCTTTAAGATTTCAGCTAAATTATTTTTTACCATAATAAATTATCCCACCTTAAATTCATTATTTTTAAAATATTTTACCTTAGAAATTTGTTTTTTATTTAAATCATTTACAATTATATAATAACAATTTTATAAAATTGTCATTGTACATTTTTATTATTTTTTGTATATTTATTATGCTACTTTTAAAAAATATCATTTTTTTTATATTTTTCCTCACTTTTTTGTAAACATTTCCATTTATTTAGGTATATTAAAAAAAATAATAGGCATATTTTTTTTAATATACCTATTATAAAAAAATTACTTTATTAAATTTCATTAAAATAATTTATAACTGTTTCTTTATCACTAAAATGATGCTTTACTGTACCAATTATTTGATAATCTTCATGTCCTTTTCCTGCTATAACAACTATATCATCTTTACCTGCAATTCTACATGCATACTCTATAGCTTCTTTTCTATCTTCAATAACAGTGTGACTATCTTTAATTCCTTCTAATATATCTTCTATTATTCTATGTGGATCCTCTGTTCTTGGATTATCAGAAGTTACTATTGTAACATCACTATATTTTTCAGCAATTGCTCCCATTAAAGGTCTCTTTGTTTTATCTCTATCTCCACCACAACCAAATACTGTTATTAATTTTCCTTTAACAACTTCTTTCATAGTTTCTAAAATATTTTCTAAACCATCAGGAGTATGAGCATAATCTACAACTATTGTAGAGTTCATTTTATCATGATAAACTCTTTCACATCTTCCAGCAACTGCTTTCATTGTATCGAAAGCTTCTATAACCTCCTCTACAGTTACATATCCAGCAACAACAAGCATTCCTATAACACCTAATGCATTATAAATATTATAAAGTCCTGGAATATGAAGTTTAACCTTACCTTTTAACTCCTCATCAATATATAAATCAAAAGTTGAACCATTAGCTTGTAAATCTAAATTTTTAGCTCTAACATATCCAGCATTTACTCCATAAGAAGTAACAACTTTATCATCATTGCTATCCTCATGTAATGTATCTAACATTTTCTTTCCATACTGATCATCACAGTTTATAACAGTAGTTTCAGCACCCTTAATAAACTTAAACTTTGCATTATAATAATTTTCAAATGTCTTATGATAGTCCATATGATCTTGAGTTAAGTTTGTAAACATTCCTCTACTAAAGTTTAATCCTTCTACTCTTCCCATTGCAGATGCATGAGATGATACTTCCATTAAACAGTATTTACACCCTGCCTCTCTCATATCCTTAATAAGTCTAAATAATTCTATAGCTTCTGGAGTTGTCATTGATGTTGGAATCATTTTATCTCCAATGTAATTTGCTATAGTTCCTATAAGTCCAACCTTATTTCCTGCATGTTCTAATATGTGCTTCATCATATATGTTGATGTAGTCTTTCCATTAGTACCTGTTACCCCTAAGAATGTTAAATCACCATCTTGTATATTAAAGAATGTTTTTGCAATAATAGCCATGCATTCTCTTGTATCACTTACCTTTATGTAAGCAACTCCTTCTTTAATATCACTTATATCTTTACTATGAACAATTACCCTTGCACCTTTTTCTATAGCATCATTTATCAAATCATGTCCATCTACTTTTAATCCTATAACAGCAATAAAAAGACTTCCCTCTATTACTTGTCTTGTATCTCTTGTAATATCTATAACATTTATTTTTGTATAATCTATTTCATTTGTAGAAGTATAATCTAACTTTGAATTTCTTAATATTTCACTTAATAACATCTAAAATCTCCTTATCTTAAATTGATTTTTATTGCTCGCTTATAACAATATATTTTATTGTCCCATAATATTGTACATCATTTATAGTTCTTTATCTATAAAAAGTAAGGTTAATACTATAATAAAGTCCTACCTATAATTTTAACCCACTATTTTTATATTAATCATTATCTAATGATTACTCCTACATTCTATATTTTTTAAAATTTTGTTGCATTTTAATACCATTTGTAATATAATTTAACAAATAGTTTTTTTAATAGAATATCATCAAAGGCGATGATAAAGTTAATTTAAAAATTTAAAATTATAAATTTAATTTTACTTTTAAATTTTTATTTATTATCTTTGAGCCTTTGTCTAAGTAAGAATTGTTTGTAAGGCTCGCTTTTAGCGGGCCTTTATTATTTTATAAAAGGGGGCTAAAAAATTGTGTAGCTTTGTTGTATTTTCTTCTAATAAATTAAATTTATCTGATTTCTCAAATACCTTAAAAAAGGTCGAACATAGAGGACCAGATAACAACTATTCTGCTATTGAAAATGGTTTATCATGGGGCTTTAACCGTTTATCAATAATGGATTTATCATCTAATGGAAATCAACCATTTAAATATAATTCCTGTGAACTTGTATGTAATGGAGAAATCTATAACTATCAATCTCTAAGAGAATTATTATCTAATGAATATAGCTTCCATTCCCATAGTGATTGCGAAGTATTAATTCCACTATATTATAAATATGATATTGAAATAATGTGTAAAATGCTTGATGCAGAATTTGCTTTAGTTTTATATGATTCTGAATCTAATTCTATAATGGCAGCTAGAGACCCTATGGGTATTAGACCTATGTTTTATGGCTATACAAAAGAAGACCATAAAATTTCTTTTGCAAGCGAGGCAAAAGCTTTAATAGATTACTGCGAAGATATTATGCCATTCCCTCCAGGACATTATTATAAAGATGGTGAGTTTATTTGTTACAATGATTTGTCTGAAACAAAATTCATTAACAATGATGATTTAAATGTTATATTTGATAACATAAAAACTAAACTTATATCTGCTGTAGAAAAAAGGCTTCATGCTGATGCACCTATTGGCTATTTATTAAGTGGCGGATTAGATTCCTCTCTTGTATGCTCTATTGCTCAAAGATTTATGAATAAGCCAATTAAAACTTTTGCTATTGGAATGGATACTGACCCAATAGATTTAAAATATGCAAAACAAGCAGCTGAATTTTTAGGTACTGATCATACTGAAGTTATAATAACTAAAGATGATGTTTTAAATTCATTGGAAGAAGTTATTTATCATTTAGAAACTTTTGATATTACTACTATTAGAGCTAGTGTTGGAATGTACTTATTATGTAAATACATTCATGAAAATACTGATTTAAAAGTTATTTTAACTGGTGAAGTAAGTGATGAATTATTTGGTTATAAATATACTGATTTTGCACCTAGCCCAAGCGAATTCCAAAAAGAATCACAAAAAAGAATAAAAGAACTTTATATGTATGATGTTTTAAGAGCTGATAGATGTATCTCTGCTCATGCACTAGAAGGACGAGTTCCTTTTGCTGATATTGATTTTGTAAACTATGTAATGAGTATTAATCCTGCTAAAAAAATGAATACTTATAATAAAGGTAAATATTTATTAAGAAAAGCATTTGAAGGCGATAACTATTTACCTGAAGATTTATTGTATCGTGAAAAAGCTGCTTTTAGTGATGCTGTTGGACATTCTCTAGTAGATTACTTAAAAGAATATGCTGAAGAAAAATATACTTCTGAAGATCTTGAGTTAGCTAAAGAAAAGTATACGTATTGTACACCATTCACTAAGGAATCTCTTCTTTATAGAGATATTTTTGAAAAATATTATCCTAGAAATGCTAAGTTGATTAAAGATTTCTGGATGCCAAATAAATCTTGGGAAGGTTGTAATGTTAATGACCCAAGTGCTAGAGTTCTTTCAAACTATGGTGATAGTGGAAAATAGTTTGAATTGTATATAATATATATTTAAAGCAATGAACTCCACTTTAATTAATAATTTTATTCTAAGCAAGTTAAAGTATTTTATTTTTAAAAAGGACTATCTAAAAATTTTAGATAATCCTTTTTTCTTTGTATATAACCCTACTGTGCATATATTTCATTTCTAGCAACTGATAACTGATAAAAATATTTCTTAACACATACTTCTCTTTCTTTCGTGATATAATTAATATAAAAATTCTATTTTAGAGGTGAACATATGAAGGAAATCATAATAATTTTATTATGTATTATACTTATAGCTTTAATAATAGTAATTTACTATGGTGGAAATTACTTATATAACTTAAGTGTAAATCCAAAATATCCAAAAGATTTAATATTTAAAAGCAATACTGATGAAGAAACAAAACAAAATGAAACTAGTGGTGTTTCCACTGTCGATAGTAAAACATGGTTACTTAAATTTAGTAACTATGAAGATTTATTTCTTAAATCTAAAGACAATTTAACCTTACATAACTACGTCATAAAAAATAAAAACAACTCTAATAAATGGGTTATTGCCGTTCATGGCTATACTTCTCAAGGCACATATATGGCTTCATATGCTAAAAGATTTTATGATATGGGATATAATATTATAATTCCTGATTTAAGAGGTCACGGTAAAAGTGAAGGTACTTATATAGGAATGGGCTGGCATGAAAGATTTGATATTGTTGATTTATCAAATTATATTGCTAGTACTTATAAAAATTCTCAAATTGTTCTTTTTGGTGTTTCTATGGGAGCTGCAACTGTTATGAGTGCTTCTGGTGAGAAACTACCTAGAAATGTTAAAGTTATAATAGAAGACTGTGGATATACATCTACTTGGAGTCAATTTGCTTATCAATTAAAAGCATTATTTAAATTGCCATCATTTCCAATGATGCACATTGCAAGCATTATCTGTAAATTCCGAGCTGGATATTTTATTAGCGAAGCATCTCCTATCAAACAAATAAAAAAATCAACAACTCCAACACTTTTTATTCATGGTGATAAAGATGGATTTGTTCCTTTCTTTATGCTTGACGAACTATATAACGCTTCACCAGTTGAAAAAGAAAAATTAATTATTAATGGTGCAGCTCATGCTAGAGCTAGCTACGTTAATCCTAAACTATATTGGAAAACTGTAGAAAAATTTCTAAATAACTATATTAACTAAATTGTTCGTTAGAGCTTAAATGCCGTGATGACGAAAATTAATGATAT
>UQQU01000073.1 GCA_900543325.1 uncultured Clostridium sp.
ATAAGAGTATGTATCCTAATTCAGCTGATAGACCAGCATATTCATCACTTGATAACATGATGCTTAGATGCACTGTTGGTGATGAAATGAGAGATTGGAAGGAAGCTTTAAAAACTTTCATGGATAACGTTGAAAAATAATTAGTAAATTATCCATAAACTTAAACTTTGGAGATATAAGGAGAATTTAATTATGAAAACTTATTTAGTAACTGGTGGAGCTGGATTTATAGGCTCAAACTTTGTATTATACATGTTAAAGAAATATGAAGATATAAGAATAATTAACTTAGATAAATTAACTTATGCAGGAAACTTAGAAAACTTAAAGTCAATTCAAGATGATCCAAGACATATATTTGTACATGGAGATATCTGTGACAATGAATTAGTTAATTCTTTATTTGAAAAATATGAAATAGACTATGTTGCTCACTTTGCAGCAGAATCTCACGTTGATAGAAGTATAAGAGAGCCAGAAGTATTTGCTAAGACAAATGTTATGGGAACAGTAAACTTATTAAACTGTGCTAAAGTAGCATGGGAAAATGAAGATGGAACATGGAAAGAAGGAGTTAAGTTCTTACACGTTTCAACAGATGAAGTTTACGGTTCATTAGGGGATACAGGATACTTTATGGAAACTACACCACTTGATCCTCACAGCCCTTATTCAGCAAGTAAGGCTGGGTCAGACTTAATGGTTAAGGCTTACCATGATACTTATAAAATGCCAATGAACATAACAAGATGTTCAAATAACTATGGGCCATTCCAATTCCCAGAAAAGTTAATACCATTATTAATAAATAACTGCTTAGCTCATAAAGATCTACCAGTATACGGTGATGGAATGAACATAAGAGACTGGTTATTCGTTGAAGACCACGCTAAAGCTATCGATATGGTTATAAACAACGGTAGAGTTGGTGAAGTTTACAACGTTGGTGGACATAATGAAAGAACTAACATAACAATAGTTAAGACAGTAATTGCTTACTTAAATGAGAATGTTGATAAAGCAGTAACTGAAAACTTAATTAAGTATGTTGAAGATAGAAAAGGTCACGATAGAAGATACGGAATCGACCCAACTAAGATTAAGGATGAATTAGGATGGTATCCTGAAACTACATTTGAAGTTGGAATTAAGAAAACTATTCAATGGTATTTAGATAACCAAGAGTGGATGAAGAATGTTACTTCAGGTGCATATCAAAACTACTATAATGAAATGTACAAATAATTATTAGATATAAGAAAATCCCTATTAAAAGCTATTAAGCTTTTAATAGGGATTTTTTAGTGCTTTGATGGTTTATTTAATATATCATTTAAAACGTAAAGTAGTATTATAATAAATAGAGGTAGCCAAAGAAGAGCAAGTCTATTTATTATAAATAAATCCTTAGAAAGAACTATTAAACCTGTTAATATTGTAAAATATGCAGTAAATTTAAATAAGAAAATAGCCTTTTTATCTTTAATTTTTATTATAAAATAGATGAAAGCTATACAAGATGCTATAGTTAAGATAGTTGCTAAAATATTTCCTATACAATATAAAATTAAATAAATTAAACCTGTATTTAAAAATTCTAATAATGGTGGATCGCATATAATATGAATAATTAATTGAGTGAATAAATTAATCAACATATTAATTCCACTTCCAAAATGGGTGGTGAATATTTCTTGTAAATATGTAATTTGAGCTAATGAAAAAAGTGCATTTGAATGATTTTCCTGAAAATTAAAATTAACAAAGAAATAAATTGTAGCAACTATTGCAATAAAATAGAATATATCTATAAAAGTAAAAATTCGTTTATTATTTTTAAAAGTGAAAATAATACATGCAATAATAACTAATAAAGAATATGATCTAAACTCAAATAATAACATAGATACTATTAGAATTAAGATTAGAGACTTATAATTTATTTTTTGTGATAGTATATAATAAATCAATATAGAAATTAAACAAATCACAATATTATCTCTCATAAGCAAAGAGTTACATAAAATATAACCAGGTAATATACTAAAAATTCCTACACTTAATAAAGAAAGTTTTTCGTTAAGATATAGTTTAGATGTTTTGTATAAAAATATTGATGTTGGAATATATACAAATAATTTTATTAAAATTAAATCTAGAGTAGATTTTATTCCTATGCCTTTAAGGAATGTTAATAAGATTACGAATATATTGTAATTTCCATAACTAGCATGACCTTCGGGATCTACGAATTCATATACAGGTAATTCTTTATGTAACCATGCACTAATATCTCCATTCTTTAAATGATTTAATAAGATATCAGAATCTATGTAATATCTATATTCATCACAAAAGTGATTATTTGCCACATTTCCAAATAATATTCCATGTTCAAATCCATTTGATAAATTATTATAATATATGACTATAGAAAATAAAGTGTAAATTATTAAGAAACTACTAGAGAGTAAAAAGAAACTTTTAGAGTAAGAATTTCTTTTGTATAGGTAGTAGTTTAATAATAATATAAAAATAATTATTAAAGGTGTAAATATACTCATGACAATCTCCTTGATATATTTTATTTTCTCATATTAGTATATAGTATTAAGCAAAATATAACAATAATGTACAAGCTATTTTAAAATAATAGTTATAAAATAATACTCTAACAAAATTGACTTATAAATTACATTAATATATCTATTTCACTATTGATGTGGCATCTATTTACAAAAATATTTGTAATATGCTACTATTAATAGGAAGCTATTATCAAAAGTAGGGGGAATGCGATGAAGAAAAATAGAATTTTTATAGTATTAGTATGTCTATTGTTTATACTTAATTCATTTAACTTCAATGTACAAGCGTTAAGTAGTAACTCAAGTAGTAGAGCAATAGGAAATGTTAATATAGTTTCAGAAGTAGATACTTCTTTAGAGACTATTGAAGCATGGGCCAGAAGCAAAAATGCTACAGAAACATTTGTTGGATTAGCAAAACTATACAAGCAGTATGCTAAATCAAGAGGTGGAGTTAACTGGGTATTAGCTTATGTACAAGCTGCTAAGGAAACTGGATATGGAAAATTTGGTGGAGTTTTAGATGAATCCTATCATAATCCTTGTGGGTTAAAAAATCCAAGTGGTGGAGATGACTATGATGCAAATGCTCACAAGAAATTTGATAACTGGGATCAAGGAGTAATAGCACATTTAGATCATTTAGCATTGTATGCTGCTGCAGATGGGTATCCAAAGACAAGTTATGTTGATAGTTGGAAAGATGAAGAATTATCAGTGGATGAGACATATGATCCAAGGCATACAGGGTGGTTTGGTACTACTAGTGGTATTTTAGGCAAAGCAAAGGATGCATTAAGTTTAACTGGAAGTTGGGCTTCAGATCCTGATTACGGAATAGAGTTATTTAGATTATATTGTGATGCAACTAATTCAGAATATTTATCTGCAAAGAGTAATTTAGAATCACCATCAAACTCAGAAGTTATTACTAATGGTAAATTAAGAATTAAAGGCTGGGCATTGCATGCATTTGGCATTAAAGAAATTAAGGTTTTAGTAGATAACTCTCAAGTTGCAAGTATAAGCACTGGAGTTAGTAGAGAAGACGTTAATTCAGCATACCCAGGATATTTTAATGGATCTAATTCAGGTTTTGATGAAACAATAGATATAAGTAATCTTGGAACTGGAAATAAAACTGTAGAAGTTAAAATTATTGCTAGAAATGGTGATACTCAGAGTTACACAAGAAATATAGTAATTAAAGGGGAAGAAAATACATTACCTTTTAGATATTCATTAGATGAGCCAAACGCTAATGAGAAAATAACTTCAAATAGCTTGAAAATAAGCGGATGGGCATTGGCAGATTCTGGAATTAAAGAAGTAAGAGTATATGTTGATGGAACAGATTTAGGAACAGTTCCTTATGGAAAATCAAGACCAGATGTAAATAATGTATATCCGGGATACTCAAGTGGAAATAATGCAGGATTTTATGGAACTATTAATATATCAAATATAGCTTCAGGAAATAAAAAAGTAAGTGTAAAAATAACAGCAAATGATGGAACGATTCAAACTATAGAAAGAACAATTAAAGTTGAAAAGTTAGCATCAATAAGTTGTTTAGATGAGCCTACTAGCAATCTTACAGTAAAGTCAGATCAACTTAAGATAAGAGGATGGGCATTAGCAGGCTCTGGAGTTAAGGAAGTAAGAGTATATGTTGATGGAACAGATTTAGGAACAGTTCCTTATGGAACATCAAGACCAGATGTAAATAAGGTATATCCAGGATACTCAAGTGGAAATAATCCAGGGTTTGATGGATCTATTAACTTAGGTGGAATGTCTACCGGAAAAAAGACTTTAAAAATAAAAATAACAGCAAATGATGGAACAACTCAAATTA
This sequence comes from uncultured Clostridium sp., assembly GCA_900543325.1. Classification (GTDB taxonomy): domain Bacteria; phylum Bacillota; class Clostridia; order Clostridiales; family Clostridiaceae; genus Clostridium. Next base: position 4,447 of record UQQU01000073.1, read on the forward strand.
TAGAAAGAGATTTTGTATATAGAAAAGCTAAATTAGTAGTAGTTGATCCAGGTCATGAAATTGAATCTGTAGATCCAGGAGCAGTAGCAACTCATAATGGAATTAGATATGTAGAAGCAAATTTAAATTTACAAATTGCTATTAAGTTAAAAGCTGAATTAGAGGCTATGGGAATAGAAGTCTATATGACAAGATATGATGGTATAATAATAGATAGGGACTCTACTGAAAGCTTAAAGAAAAGAGTTAAAGTTGCAAATGAAATGAATGCTGATTTATTTGTTTCAATACATCATAATTCATTTACAAATCCTTCATCAAATGGATTTGAGGTATATTATAGTACTGGAACTCCAATTACAACTTATATTAACGAAAAAATGATTACGGAAGATGGAAGAGATTTAACATTAGAAACTAGATCATACACTTCTAGAAGTAATACTGATAAGGTTACTGTAAGTAAAGCATTAGCAACAGCAATAACTAATGAAGTTTCATCTACGTTAGGTTTATATAATAGAGGGGCTAAAGATAGTAACTTATATGTTTGTAAAAATACTATAATGTCTTCAATATTAATTGAAAATGGATTTATAACTAATCCAACAGAAGCTGTAAAAGTAAGTAGTGCTAGTCATCAACAAAAATTAGCGGAAATAACAGCTAAAAGAATTAATGAAGTATTAAAATAAAAATAAAAATAGTATTTTCTCTTATTTGAGAAAATACTATTTTTTTTATTAAACTGTCTTCTTAGGTTTTATAAATAATCCTATAACTAAAGCAAGAATAGTAGGAATTACCCAACCAAATCCAACATCAGCTAAAGGCATAAACTTTAATGCAGAACCAAAGAATGAGAATAAGAATCCACATACTAAAGAAACATAAACAGCTAGTCTAATAGCAATAATGTTAGTTATGAACTTATTAAGCATAGTAACAACAATTATTGTAATAGCTACTGGGTATAGAACATTTAATATCGGAACAGATAATTTAACAATGTTATCAACACCTTGGCAAGCTATTATATAACTTATTAGAGAAATAACTATAGCATTAAATTTGTATGATAACTTTCCATTAGTTACTTTTTCAAAGAATGTAGAACCAGCAGTTAATAAACCAATTGAAGTAGTTAAACAAGCAAGTCCGATAGCAACTCCAATTAATACTACACCAAAAGTTCCTAGAATTTTATTAGCGATGAATACTAATAATGCAGTGTTGCTAATTCCAGCATCAACTAAATTAACAGTATGAGCACCTATAAATGTTAAACCACCATAAACAAAGGCTAAACCAATAACAGCAATGATGCTAGCTTTTAATAAAACTGATTTTACTTCTTTACCTTTATAACCTTTTTCAATTATAGAAGAAGTAATAACACCTGCGAATAGTAAAGCAGCTAATGCATCCATTGTTTGATATCCTTCAAGTAAAGATGTTGATAGGATATTAGTAGCACCTGTAGAAGCTATTTCACCAATTGGAGATATTACACCTTTAACAATTACTATAGTTAAGATAATTATTAATGCTGGTGTTAAAAATTTACCTATTGTATCTATAATAGAAGAACGCTTTAAAACAAAGAATAAATTTATTAAGAAATAAATTGCCATTACTATTATAGGTGACCATGTCGGGAAGAATGGTAATATTGAAATTTCAAAAGTAGTTGCAGCAGTTCTTGGGATTGCTAGTAATGGACCTATAGCAAAGAATAGAACTGTTGTAAGAATTAAAGTAAATTTAGTACCTATCTTGTTTGTAATACCTTCAAAAGTACCATTTCCTCTAGAACAAGCTAATATAGCAAGTAGAGGTAGTCCAATACCTGTTAGAACAAATCCTATGATACCTAATAAATATTGATCTCCTAGTTTATTTCCAAGTGATGGTGGGAAAATTAAGTTTCCGGCACCAAAAAACATCGAAAATAAAGCAAACCCTACTACGATAGAGTCTCTCATTTTATTTTTCATATGTATACCTCTTTCTAATTTTTTAGTCTTTTCATCATTTGATTAACAAACTATTAAAAAAATATTTGCTAATATACGAAATTTGATATAATAATAACATTTTATGTGTCAATTTTCAACAAAATATTGCAGGAAAAAAGGGGATAGAAGGAGGAAATAAATGATCAACTAGATAAGGAAATAAGTGATTTCAGTGTAAAAAGATATCTTATAAATTAAAAGAATAGTATTGATTAGATGATTATGTTATTATAGTTTTATAGATACTAAAATTTTACTTAGTTAGAGAGGGAATAAAATGAAGGTAAGAAAGGCTATAATACCAGCAGCTGGTCTTGGAACAAGATTTTTACCAGCAACAAAGGCACAACCAAAGGAAATGCTACCTATAGTTGATAAGCCAACAATTCAGTATATTATTGAGGAAGCTGTTGCATCTGGAATTGAGGAGATATTAATAATAACAGGTAGAAATAAAAAATCTATAGAAGATCACTTTGATAAATCTGTTGAACTAGAAATGGAGTTAGAAAAAGCAGGAAAGCAAGAAATGCTTGATTTAGTTAGAGGAATATCAGATATGGTAGATATTCACTATATAAGACAAAAGGAACCAAGAGGATTAGGGCATGCTATTCATTGCGCGAAATCTTTTGTAGGTAATGAACCATTTGCTGTAATGCTTGGAGACGATGTTGTTGATAGTGAAGTTCCTTGTTTAAAACAATTAATAGATTGCTTTAATGAATATAAGACAACTATATTAGGTGTTCAAACTGTATCACCTGAAAATGTAAATAAGTATGGTATAATTGATGGAATTCCTATTGAGAATAGAGTTTATAAAGTTAAAAGATTAGTTGAAAAGCCATCAATAGAAGAGGCACCAAGTAATATTGCTATTTTAGGAAGATATATAATTACACCTCAAATATTTGAGATTTTAGAAAATACTAAGCCTGGTAAAGGAAATGAAATTCAATTAACAGACGCATTAGAGACTTTAATAAAAAATGAAGCTATGTATGCCTATGATTTTGAAGGTAGAAGATATGATGTAGGAGATAAGTTAGGATTTTTAGAAGCAACAGTAGAGTTTGCTTTAAAAAGAGAAGGACTTAGAGAAGATTTTATTGAATATTTAAATACAAAACCTTGGGAAAATAAATAAGAGTTTATAGATTAAAAGTCGGCTTGAAGCCGACTTTTATTAACTTATTATTTAAATTGTAACGAATAAGTATATTATCTTGGTATAAGTCCAATTTTCTTTTGCATTTTTCTTAGAGTTTTAATTGCAGCATAATTTGCTTTTTCTGCCCCTAGTTTATAGATTTCCTCTAAAGTTTTTTTATCTTTAAGTAAACTATTAACCTTTTCTTGGATTGGAGATAATTCATCTATAATTGCATCCGCAACATCTTTCTTTAAATCTGCATATCCTTTTCCTTCATATAGAGCTACAACTTCTTCTTTGCTATATCCTTTAATTGCAATTAGAATATCCAGTAAGTTTTTAACCCCAGGTTGTTCATCAGAGTAATTAACAACACCAATGCTGTCAGTAACAGCTCTAGCTATTTTCTTTCTTATAACATCAGGTGAATCCATAATTAAGATATAGCTATTTGGATTATCGTCTGATTTTGACATCTTCTTAGTTGGATCTTGTAAGCTCATGACTTTTGCGCCAACTGGTGGAATGTATGGGTCTGGAACTTTGAATGTTGGACTATAAGCATTATTAAATCTATTAGCTAGATCTCTAGCTAATTCTAAATGTTGCTTTTGGTCACTTCCAACTGGAACTAAGTCTGTATTATATAATAATATATCTGCAGCCATAAGTACTGGATAAGTAAATAATCCTGCAGGAATAGAATCACCATGTTTTTGAGACTTATCTTTAAATTGAGTCATTCTTGAAAGTTCACCCATATAAGTGTTACATGTTAAAAGCCAAGCACCTTCTGAGTGAGCCGGTACATGTGATTGAATAAATAATGTATTTTTATCAGGATCAATACCACAAGCAACATAAATAGCCAAAACTTCTAAAGTTCTTTTTCTTAAATCTGCAGGTAGTTGTTTAACTGTTATAGCATGTAAATCAACTACACAGAAGAAGCAATCGTATTGATCTTGAAGTTTAACCCAGTTCTTTAATGCTCCTAAGTAATTTCCTAAAGTTAAATTTCCAGAAGGTTGAATACCACTAAAAATAACCTTTTTCTTTTCTGCTACGTTTTCCAAATATAGCACCCCTTTTCTTCTTATAAAAACGTTTTATCTAATTATTATAATTTCGAATTTCAATTATAGTTACTATTATAAAATTACCAAAATTTTATGTCAAATGAAACCTTGATTTTATTATTTTTTAAAATAAAAAAAACGTGTATATTGCACAACTGGACTTACGCTCCGCAATGCAAACTACACGTTGGTTTAATTATATTATATCATTTTTTTATTTTGATGTAAGAAAAAATATACAGTTTTTTACTTTAAAATTTAATATAAACTTATAAGAAAAAGGAGCCGCAAAAGCAGCTCCTTATTAATTCAAAAGAATTATCTTCTTTCTCTATTTATCTTTTGAGCCTTTCTAGCTCTTCTGCAATCAGGACATCTAACAGGATCATTTTCAAACCCTTTTTCTTTGTAGAATTCTTGTTCTCCTACAGTAAATATAAATTCCTTCCCACAGTCTTTGCAGATAATCTTCTTATCTTCCATTTCATATACCTCCTTAAAATCCATAGGGTGAATCTTGATAACTACTAACTATACACCTAAGGAAAAAGGGGTACTTTAATGATATTATCATAGAATTTCCTAATGATTTTTATTACACTATTATTATAGCATAATTTGGTAAAAATGCAACAAACATACTTTAAAATAAAGTTAGAAAAACTAGATTATTTCTTCTTATATCTTAAGCTAAAGGCAGTAAATGCAATAAGTGGAACAGCTACAAATAATACTAAATTAATATATTGATAATATTTAAGAAGATAAAATAAGATATAATTATTTCTTGATAAAAATGTTCCAAATATAAATATTGCTAAAGTATAAACTGTAGTAAAGTATTTATGATTTTTTATATGTTTTTTATAAATTATATATACTCCATAAGTTGCAATTGCATATTTTAAGAAAAATCCAGCAACTGTTTGATATAAGAAAAAGAAATCTCCAAATTCTAAGAATCCACAAAGCTGAACTCTTTGACTTTGAACAAACTCAGGATAAAAGATATTAGCAGCTCTAAGAGGGCCAAATGTAGATAATATTCCAATAAGAATGTAAATACATATAGCACCTAGTATTCCTAAAGCTATAAAGCTATGTTTTCTTAAATTTTTTCCTGTATTTAAATATCTTAAATATGGTAAAGCAATAACAAAAGCAGATAGTGAACCTAGAACTAGTAAAAATGTTGATAAAAATTCACTTCCTATGTTACCTGCAAAAACAGGCATAATATACTTTATATCTTTATACTTTTCAGTAAGTGCAGATAAGATAAAAGTATTAACACCTAATGAAGATATAAGAATTATTACAAAAATTAAAAATGAACGTATACTTTTTCCAATTAGAAAAACTGATGGTAGAAGAAAAAATATAATTATATACCAACTAGGAGTTTCAAGGAAAAAGCAAGATTTAACTACATTAGTCTCTACCGCTGCAGATTCAAGAGCAGCTAGAAATAAACCAAAGGCAAACAAAAATAAAAATATGTTACCTAAAGGTTTAGATAAGCCTTGCATAAAAACTTCGTTTATATTATAAACTCTTCGAGAATCCATAACATAAATTAAGTACATGGCAAATGCAAAGAAAATTAAATAAATAATTAATGTATATAGCCATGTGTCTCTTCCCCCTTCTGCAATAAACAGAGAGGGATATGTCTTAAAAGATATATATGTAACACCAAAGACAAAAAGTATAAAGTGTTTTGCTGATAATTTATTCATTTCTTTTCCTCCAACTTCTAAATATATGCTAAGTCTATTTTATTATTCTCAAAAAAATGAATATTAAACATGGTGAGAGGAATAATATCCTTAGGTGATGCAAATGGATAATTTAAGTTATGTAAAAAAACGATTTGAAGGATGTTTTGACGTTAAATATAGAGATGTTAAAACAATAATAGGCGATGGTACTTTAGTATTCATAGATGACTTATGTAATGGTCAATGGATGATGGAATACTTAATATTACCATTAAGAGGATTTGGAGAATTAAAAAATACAAGTATAAAGTGTCCAAATGATTTATTGGAGAAGGTACTTGATATAAGTGCAACAGGAATGGCTAAGGATTTAGATGATGCACTTATGCATGTATTATCTGGAGATGTAATATTAATTTTAAAGGATTTTAACGACATTATATTCTGTGAGGTTAAAAATTTCCCAAGAAGAGGTATAGGAATTCCTGAAACTGAAGCTGTATTAAAGGGACCTAGAGAGGGATTTAATGAACTTATAGTAGATAATGTTGCATTAATTCGTAGGCGTGTTAAGAATCCAGACTTAAAGTTTGAAACAGTTGTAGTTGGAGAAGAGTCACAAACAGCAGTTGCAATTGCTTATATAAAGGGGATTGCACCAGATGAGTTAGTTAATAAAGTAAAGGATAAACTTAAAAATTTAGATTTAAGATTTGTTTTAGATTCAAATTATATAGAAGCAAATTTAAAGCATCAGCATTCATTTTTTGATACGGTAGGATATACTGAAAAGCCAGATGAAGTTGCAGCAAAGATTTTCGAAGGGCGTATAGGTATTTTAGTAGATGGTACACCATTTGTAATTACAGTACCATATTTCTTTTTAGAAAATTTTCAAATGCCAGATGATTACTATATAAATAGATACTATACAAATTTTAATAGGATATTAAGATGGTTTGCCTTCTTAGTTGCTTCATTTTTACCGGGGCTTTATGTAGCAATTATTACATATCATTTTTCAATGATACCAAGTCTTTTTGTATTTAGGCTCGCAGTATCAAGGGCTGGTGTGCCATTACCAACAGTTGTTGAAGTCTTTGTTATGATTATAGCTTTTCAACTTATAAAGGAAGCTGGGTTAAGGTTACCTCATCCAATAGGTGGGGCAATGAGTATAGTTTCTGCTCTTATTTTAGGTGACGCGGCAGTAGGAGCTGGAATTGCATCAAGAATTACAATAATAGTAGTTGCAGTAAGTACATTAAGTTATTTCTTAATTCCTAAGGTATATGGTGCTGTTTCATTTTGGTCAATAGTAATAATGTTATCTTCATCATTACTTGGAATACCAGGATTTTTATGTGCATCATTAATTTATATTATTCAAATATCAGAGTTAGAATCAGTGGGATATCCATTCTTATTCCCTCTAGGTAGCTTAAGTGAATATAGATTTAGAGATGTATTTTTTAGAGGTAAATTAGACAGAATTTCAAGAAAGATAATAGGAACAGGGGGTAAGAAGGATGCTAAAAAATAAAAGAAGAAAAGTTTCGATATTATTAAGTTTGTTACTTCTACCATTACTTTTAACTGGTTGTTTCGATTATCATGATATTAATAAAGTTACATTTCCAACAAGTATTATTTTTGATGTAGATGATTTAGGTCAAGAAATAGTTTATTTAGATTGTATTAAGCCATATAGAAGCACTAACGATAGTTCAGATAAAGGGCGAAGGATAATTTATAAAGGTGAAGGTAAAACTGCTTTAGAAGCCCTAAATGATATAAATAGGGCATCAAGTTTTAAATTAGATTATAGTCAAACAAGGGCTTATATTTTTACTGAAAAAGCTTCTAGAAAAGGTATTAAAAAGTTTTTAGATTTAATTAATAATAATAGTGAATTTTCAATGAAGCCAAGTGCCTTTGTATATTATGGTGATGTAGATGAATTATTAAAGACTGTATCTACAGATGAAGAGTATTTAGGATTATTTTTAAATGATCTAATGGGTAAGGCAAAGTATAATCCTAGGGCTGTACGCTCAAATATAAACTATTATTTAAGCAATATCTTAATGGGAAGTAACACAGCCTTATTAACATCAATATCATTAAAGGATAATGCTATAGATAAAAAGATTGAAATACAAGGTTCATCTGTTTTTAAAGATAATGTTTTAGTAGAGAGAATAGATATGGAAAATAGTTTAATTTATAACATTATAATGGGAAATGCAAAGAGTGGAACCTTAGATATTACCAATCCTCAAAGTAAAGAAAATTTTATTACATTACAAATATTAGATAGTAGCATGAAAGATAAGTTAGAATTTCAAGATGGAAAATATAAGCTAATAAAAGATGTTAATGTTGAGGTATCAGTAAGTGAGGTTCAAGGGAAATTAATAGTAGATGATAATGCATTAGATTATATTAAAGCAAATGAGGAAGCATATATAAAAGGGTATGCAGAATACTTATTTAATAAATACAAGGAAGAAAATTTAGATATTTTTGATATTCATAGATTAGCAGAAATGTATTATCCAAATGAGAATATAGATAACCCTTTAAGTGTTACTGAAATAGAGGTTAATACTAATTTAATTATAAAAGGAACAGGAGTTGCCAAGGATAGCCTTTAATATTTTAAAAGTATTAATAAAAGAAATATACAAGAATATAATTAAATTAAATAGATAAAAGTAAAAAATGCTAAGTTTTAAAGAACAAAGGAAAATATAACAATAAAATTATTTTCTTTGTTCTTTTTTTTATTATCATAAATATAATATATTACTATAAAAATTTTTGTGAAAATTTCACTCTAAAATTAGCAGTTTTAGTCCAAGTTGAATATTATATCTTAGAGAGAGTTTAAGGTAAAATATTATGAATAAGAAAAAGCTACTATCTTTAATACAACAGAGAGAAGGCACTAAATTGGATTTCAAACTAAAAATAGATATTTCATCAGAGTCTGGTAAGAAGGAATTGGCAAAGGATGTATGTGCTATAGCAAATTCTAAAGGGGGAAGAGGATATCTAATAATAGGGGTTGAAGACAGAACGAAACGATTAGTTGGAATTAATAAGTTCAAAGCATTAGATGAAGAAAAAATTCAACAGGTTGTAAGTTCAAGGTGTGAGCCACCAATTCCAATAACAGTAGAAGTTGTAAATTTAGATGGAATTGATATTGGAATAATAACAATATTTGATGGAGGACAAAAACCTTATCAGATAAAAGAAACTGGAGCATTCCATATAAGAAGAGGATCTATTACGGATACTATGCGGAAATCTGAACTAGTGGCAGCATTTGAAGAAAATCAGCTATTAACAGTTGAAACCTGCAAAATAGTAAATAGTAGTGCTGAGTTTTTAAATAGAGAATTAGTAGAAAGATATTTTAGAAATAAGGGAATAGTTATTAATAGGGAAAATGAAAAATTTCTGTTGGAAAGTGCAGGTATAACTTATTTGGACAAAAGAAATAGAAAAGTTAGATGTACTTTTGGTGGATTAGTAGTATTTTGTGATAGTAATAATATCTGTATTCCTAATAATGCAATACGAATAATAAATAGGATAAATGAAAATTATCCTAGATCAATTATAATAAATGGTAATTTATTAGATATGATAGATAAAACTGAAAAACAAATGTATACGTTATTACCGAAAGATTATCCAGTTTTTGCTGTTATGGAAGCTGTAAAGAATTCAGTAATGTATAGGGAGTATTCAATTATAGATAAGTTGATAGAAATAATATTAACAAAGAACTCAATCATAGTTATAAGTCCTGGACAATTATTATCTAAGAGTAATATGTTTGGAGATATGGGATATAATAAGAGGAATATGTGGATTTATGATAAATTAATATCTTTAGATGAAGGTAAGAGATTTATTAATGACGGCAATGGATTAGTAAGGATAAAGGAAGCATTTAAGGGAAAAAGAAAGGTAAGGCTAATAAATTCAACATTAGATGATTGTTTTAAGGTTATTTTGCCTATAAGCATTGAATAATAAAATTTATATAGCTAATAATAACTTTAAAGAAAGGTGCAGAAAGTTTAGTTAAAGTTTAATTTGCTAAAAAGTATGTTACTAGAATTTTTAATTATATGTAAAAAGTTTAACTTATATCTTCAACAAAATTGTGAAGATAATTAACTATAAAAATAATTAAAAAAGAAGGAGTGGTTCCAATGATTCAAGTTTTTTGTGCAAGAAGAGGCTCTGGAAAAACAAAAAGGTTAATAGAATTAGCCAACCACCAACAAATAAGTGCTAAAGGCGATGCCGTTTATATTGATGACGATTCTAGACCAATGTTACAGTTAGCAAGAGGTATAAGGTTTATTGACACCAATGAATATAAAGTTGATGATTGTCAAAGTTTTTATGGTATGTTATGTGGGATAATTTCATCTAATTATGATATTGAAAATATCTATATTGATGGATTATCAAATATTGTTAGATGTACTATGAAAGATTCCACAGAATTATTTAGAAAGATAGCTGGATTAACAGACAGGTTTGGTATCAATGTATATATTAATGTTAATGTTGATACAGCTGAAGAAGTACCATCATGTATTAAAGAATACGTAGCATAGGATTGAAAATAATTAAATTTAAATAAATTATAATTAAAGCTACTCAGAAATGGGTAGCTTTTTAGTTTTAAAGGGTTTAGATGGAGTATTGATAAAGTTTAAATAATATAGAGCCTTTAAAAATTAAATCTTCTTGATAAAACGTTGCAATAAATATATACTAAATAATATATGAAATTTTATAGGAGGTAAGGAGATGGCTAACGTTTTAGACGAGTTATTAGATCGTGGATACATAAAGCAATTTACTCATGAAGAAGAAACAAGAGAATTGCTAGAAAAGGAGAAAATAACTTTTTATATAGGATTTGATCCAACAGCTGATAGTTTACATGTAGGTCACTTTATAGCAATGATGTTTATGGCACATATGCAAAAGGCTGGTCATAGACCAATAGCTTTACTTGGTGGAGGAACTGCAATGGTTGGAGACCCATCAGGAAAAACTGATATGAGATCTATGCTTACAAAAGAGCAAATTGAACATA
>UQQU01000074.1 GCA_900543325.1 uncultured Clostridium sp.
CCTTGATATATAAAGAATTTAAAAGAAAAGTAGTGTAAAAAACTTTACACTAACTGAGAAAGTAAGAGGGAGTATTTATGAAGGTAACAATAAAAGATGTAGCAAGAGAGGCAAAAGTAGCAACGTCTACAGTATCGAGGGTTTTAGCCAATAGCAGTAAAATAAGTGAAGAGACAAAAGAGAGAGTTAATGAAGCAATAAAGAAATTAAACTACACTCCAAGTGTTGTAGCAAGGAGCCTTGCTAATAATAAAACAAGGATATTAGCAGTTTTATTACCAGGAGAGGCTGAGGTGTCTTTTGAAAATCCTTTCTTTGTTCAAGCAATGAAGGGAATTAGTATGTATTCACAAAAAGAAGATTATTATATAATGTATGCTTTTAATGAAAATAAAAAAGATGATGAAGAATGGATAAAAAAATTTACTGAAGGTAATCTTGTAGATGGAGTATGTTTATTTAACGTAAAAGATAATGATATAACTATTAATTATTTAAAGGAAAAGGAATTTCCTTTTGTTGTAATAGGTAGACCAGATGAAATTGATGGTGTTTTATGGGTAGATAATGATAACTTTGCGGCTATGTATAACTTAACTCAAAATATGATAGAGTTAGATAATAAAAGAATAGCATTTATAGGAGCTAAATCTGAAATGAACGTTTCTAAGGACAGATTAAATGGATACAAGCAAGCATTGTTTAGTAGAAATATAGAGGTAGATAATGAATTAATTATAGAGATGGACGATTTTTCAGAGAAGAATGGTTATTTAGGAGCAAAAAGCATATTAGAAAAAAATAAAGTATCAGCTTTTGTAACAACTGATGACTTGCTTGCTTTTGGAGTACAAAAAGCGATTCAAGAGTTAGGATATAAGGATATATCTATAGTGGGATTTAATAATATACCGTTAACTCAATATAAAAATCCACCATTAGCATCCGTTGACATTAATTCTGAAAAATTGGGAATGTATGCCACTAAATTGCTAATTGATAAATTAGAAAATAGAGAAAGTAAAGGATATTATGTTATTGAAACTAAGCTTGTTGAAAGAGAGTCATTAAAAAAAGAAAATATAAATTTAATGCAACCGATTGCATAATATAAAGAAAATGAAAGATATTTCAAGTTAATTTCAAAATTTGACTAAAAATAGGATAATTTAATTATTGTAAACAGTTTCTTAGAATGTTATAGTAAACTCATGGAACTGGTAACGGTTTAGTAAATTATAATCTTAGCAGATGGACAAGCTAATAATGTAAATATGTACAGTAAATGGTACTGTGCATATTATTTAAATGTTTATGCAATCGATTGCATAAAAGGGGTGTGTTTTAATGAAAGAAGTTTGGTGGAAAGAGGCTGTAGGATATCAGATATATCCTAGGAGCTTTAAAGATTCTAATGGTGATGGAATAGGAGATTTAAAGGGGATAACTTCTAAATTAGATTATTTGAAAGATTTAGGTATTAATGTAATTTGGATATGTCCTATGTATAAATCACCAAATGATGATAATGGATATGATATAAGTGATTATCAAGATATTATGGATGATTTCGGAACAATGAAGGACTTTGATGAATTGTTAGAAGAAGTCCATAAGAGGGATATGAAACTTATAATAGATTTGGTAGTAAATCATACTAGTGATGAACATCCATGGTTTATAGAATCTAAGTCATCAAAGAATAATCCAAAGAGAGATTGGTATATTTGGAGAGAAGGCAAGAATGGAATAGAACCTAACAATTGGGAGAGTATTTTTAAAGGATCAGTATGGGAATATGATAAAAATACTGATGAATATTTTTTACATTTATTCACAAAGAGGCAACCAGATTTAAATTGGGAATGTAAAGAGTTAAGAGAGGCAATTTATAATATGATAAATTGGTGGCTAGATAAAGGAATTGATGGATTTAGAGTTGATGCAATTAGTCACATAAAAAAAGAAGAAGGATTAACGGATATGGATAATCCAAAAGAATTAAAATATGTGGAATCTTTTGATAAGCATATGAATGTAGAGGGGATACATAAGTACTTAAAAGAGTTAAAAGAGAGAACTTTTGATAATTATGACATTATGACTGTGGGAGAAGCAAATGGAGTAGAGGCTGAAGAGGCTGACCTTTGGGTAGGAGAGAAAAATGGAAAGTTTAATATGATATTTCAATTTGAACACTTACATCTTTGGGGGGCTGAAAGTGAAAATAGCTTTAATGTGAAGAACTACAAAAAAGTACTAACAAAGTGGCAAAAGGCATTAGATGGTAATGGGTGGAATGCTTTATATATAGAAAATCATGATATTCCTAGAGTAATTTCTACTTGGGGAAATGATAAAGAGTATTTAAGAGAGTGTGCAACAGCATTTGGTCTTATGTATTTTATGCAACAAGGAACACCATTTATATATCAAGGGCAAGAAATTGGAATGACAAATGTTAAGTTTGATTCAATTTATGATTATAACGATGTAAAAGGGATAAATATATATAAGGAAAAATTAGCTGAAGGATTGACTAAAGAAGAGGCATTAAAGTATGTATGGGCGGTATCAAGGGATAATTCTCGTACTCCAATGCAATGGGATGATAGTGTTAATTCAGGCTTTACTGAAGGAAAGCCTTGGATTAATGTTAATGAAAATTATAAGAATATAAATGTACAAGCACAATTAAAAGACGAAAAGTCAATTTTAAATTTTTATAAAAAGATGATTACAATAAGAAAAGAATATAAAACTCTAATTTATGGTAGTTATGATCTTATATTAGATGAAGATGAAAAAATTTATGCTTATACAAGAACTATGGGTAATGAAAAATTTATTGTAATAGTAAATTTATCACATAATGAAGCGAAATATAATTATGAGGAAGAATTAAATTACGAAGGATTATTATTAAGCAATTATAATGTTGATAAACATAATGCAATAAAAGAATTTATTTTAAGACCATATGAAGCAAGACTTTATAAACTATAATTTATAAAAATAAAATAATAGAGCTCGGGTATTTTAAATACTTAAAATAAAAAATATAAATTTAGGAGGTTAATCCTCCTAATGAAAAGGGGAATAAAAATGGGTAAAACAAAGAAAAAGGGCAAATTATTATCTTTCGATTTTTGGCAAAAATTTGGTAAGGCGTTATTAGTAGTTATTGCTGTCATGCCAGCAGCTGGATTAATGATAACTATAGGAAAATTGCTAGGAATGTATTTTGAGGCAGATATAATACAAGCAGTATCAAGAGTTATGGATAATATAGGTTGGGGAATAATTGGAAACTTACATATATTATTTGCAGTTGCAATAGGAGGTTCATGGGCAAAGGAAAGAGCTGGGGGAGCTTTCGCAGGGCTATTATCATTTGTTCTTATTAATCGTATTACAGGTGCAATATTTGGAGTAAGTACTGAGATGTTAGCAGATAGTACTGCAACAGTTAAGTCGTTGTTAGGTGCAACATTAACAGTTCCAGATTATTTTACAAGTGTTTTAGGATCTCCAGCACTAAATATGGGTGTATTTATAGGAATTATTTCAGGTTTCTTAGGTGCAACATTATTTAATAAATATTATAACTATAACAAATTACCACAAGCGTTAAATTTCTTTAATGGAAAAAGATTTGTTCCATTCGTTGTTATTTTATGGTCAACAGTTACTGCTGTTATATTATCTATAGTTTGGCCTTTTGCTCAAGGTGCTTTAAATAGCTTTGGTATTTGGCTTGCAAATTCAAAGGATACAGCACCGGTATTAGCACCATTTGTATATGGAGCATTAGAACGTTTATTATTACCATTTGGATTACATCATATGTTAACGATTCCTGTTAATTATACTGAATTAGGTGGAGTTTATACATCATTAACAGGAGCAGCAGCAGGTACAGTTATTGCAGGTCAAGATCCATTATGGTTTGCTTGGATAACAGATTTAATTAACTTTAAATCTGCAGGAAATATGGCTGAATATAATAACTTATTAGCAACAGTAACACCAGCAAGATTTAAAGTTGGACAAGTAATATTATCAACAGCATCATTACTAGGTATTGCATTAGCTATGTATAAAAATGTAGATGCAGATAAAAAGAAAAAATATAAATCAATGTTTATTTCAATTGGATTAGCAGTATTTTTAACTGGGGTAAGTGAGCCCATAGAATTCTTATTTATGTTTATTTCGCCAGTACTTTATGTTATCTATGCAATATTAACAGGACTAGCATTTGCTTTAGCTGATGTAATTAATTTAAGAGTTCATGCTTTTGGTGCAATAGAGCTTATAACACGTATTCCTATGATGATTAATGCTGGATTACTTGGAGATGTTATTAATTTTGTTATTGCATGCTTAGCCTTCTTTGGAATTAACTTTGGTGTGTTTAGTTTCTGTATTAAAAAATTCAAGATTCCGACACCAGGACGTTTAGGGAATTATGATGAGGAAGAGTCAAGTGATATAAAAAATGAAGTTGCAGTAGATAAGGCAACAGCTAATGATGTATTATCTTTAAAAATAATTTCTTTATTAGGTGAAAAAGAAAATATTGAAGATGTTGATGCGTGTATGACACGTTTAAGAGTAACTGTTAAAGACATTGAGAAGGTTGCAGATGAAAAAGAGTGGAAGAAAAATGGAGCTCTAGGATTAATATTGAAAGATAGTGGAGTTCAAGCAATTTATGGTCCAAAGGCAGATATATTAAAATCAAATATTCAAGATATATTAGGAGTTTAGTAGGGGTTTAATATGAAACTTTTAACTTTAAATTGTCATTCGTGGCAAGAGGAAAATCAAGTCGAAAAAATTAAATATTTAGCAAATGTTATTAAAGAAAAGCAATATGATGTAATTGCTCTTCAAGAGGTAAGTCAAAGGATTGATGCTAATAGTGTTGATTCAAAAATTAAAGAAGATAATTTTGCTAGATTACTGATTAAAGAATTAAATAAACTTGATGAGTATAAATACAATTTCATATGGGATTATTCGCATATAGGATATGATATATATGAAGAAGGATTAGCCATACTTACGATTCATGAAATTAAAGATTATAAATCATTTTATATTTCACAAAGTAACAATAAAAATGATTATAGAAGTAGAAATATAGTGAGTATAACAATTGAGCAAAATGGTGAACTAGTTGATTTTTATAGTTGTCATACAGGTTGGTGGAATGATGATATAGAACCTTTTAAATATCAAGCTGAAAAATTATTGGAAAATATATCAAGTAAGAGGTTATCCTTTGTTATGGGGGACTTTAATAATAATGCTTTAGTAAGAAATGAAGGATATGATTATTTAATAAATAAAGGGTTAATAGATACTTATTGCATTGCTGAAGAAAAAGATTTAGGGATAACTGTTAAAGGAGAAATTGCTGGCTGGGAAGCTCAGGCTGAAGATAAAAGGTTAGATTTAATATTAAGTAATAAAGAGATAAAAGTAAAAAAATCTAACGTAATATTTAATAAGATAAATAAACAAGTGATTTCTGATCATTATGGGGTAGAAGTTTTTATAGAAAATAAATAAAAAGTTATATAAGGGTAGAAAGTGTAAGTATCATAACTGATATTTACACTTTCTTATTTTGTTTTATTAACTTATTTTTTTAGTTAGCTTATTTAATTCCTTGTTCGTATTGTTCAACCATTCTCTTAACCATTTCTCCACCAACGCTTCCACATTGTTTAGAAGTTAAGTTTCCGTTGTAGTCTGTAAAAGGAACTCCCATTTCGCTTGCTACTTCATTTTTAAATTTTGATAATCCATTTTTTGCTTCTGGTACTAACTTTTGAGCCATAAAAGACCCTCCTTTAAATAAATTAATATTTATGTTCCATTGTAAGTAATTCGTTTTTACTTACACTAATATTATGTGCAAAGGTAATTTATATAATCTATTAAAAACAAGGGAATATAGGAAAAAAAGAATATTTTAACTATCATATGGGACTAAATTATATAATGGTAAAAAGATAAAAATTAATACATACCTAGATAATTATGTATATCTAAGTATGTATTAAAATGTAACTAATTTCTTTTCATTTTTAGCATTGTAACAACTATTGGTATTGTTATTAATGCTGAAACTATAGCTTCAGGAATTCCATTTGTTAATCCAACAGTAAGTAAAGTTCCAGCTACTGCGTCTCTTGATATTTCTCTTGCTTGTGCATATCTATCTAGATATAAAATATAAGTTAGTCCTAATACACCAATTGTATTAGTTAGTGTACCTAAAATTGCTGCAATACCTGTACAAATTCCAGTATTTTTTATTTTGCTTTTAAGTAGTTTAAATGAATAATATGATACTACACCAATAAGCATTCTTGGAATTAATGCAACTATTGGATTCCAAAATATAAATGATGTTAATCCAGGGGCAGTAATATTTTGATACATTGAGAATAATCCAAAAATTAATCCTACAGCAATACCTACAATAGGACCTTCTAATAATGCACCTATAATTACTGGAACATGCATTATAGTAAGACTAAAAATAGGTAGACGGATTAATCCTAAACCACTTATACCAAGAAATATAGAAATTCCACCTAGTGCACCTATAACAACAAGTCTTCTAGTTTTAGAGCTAGAATTATTATTTCTTTTCATTAGTATTTCTCCTTGCATTTTATAAAATTTTATTAAAATAATGTTCAAATTTTAATTTAATATAAAAATACAAATTTTTCAACGGAAAATAAATTATTTATACGAATTTATATAAATAAAGATTTTAACTGTACATACTTTAAGGTGGGAAAATAACTAAAAAATGTTGAATAGTATAAAAGAAATGATATATTATGAGTAGAGTATATTATTTATATAAGGAGTAAAAAAGATGAAGTTATTTACAATTGAAGATTTAATTTTTAATAAAGAGGATTTTTTAGATGATATAAATGAGTTTGAGGATTTATTACCTATAATAGAAGAATTGCAAAATGAATTAACATATGAAGAGATCGAATGTGTTGGTGAAAATGATTGTTGCGGAAAAAGCAATAAAAATTATATAGTTGAAATTCAAGGTTTTTTAAATGAAGAAGATGAGTTTATAACTAAAAAAGAAATTGAGGAGAATCCTAGTTTAGCAAATGGGCAAGTAATGGATTTATTTGTTATTAGATTATATAAATGCGTATCTTGTGGAAAATGGATTATAGATATTTTGGAGTAATGCTTTATGAAAAATCTTAAAGAGATAATAAAAGAGAGCTATAAAAATATTAATTCCAATTTTTTGAGTTTTATTAAAGATATTAAGAATATTAAGGAGATAGGTTTTAAGCCACTATGGGAAAAGAATAAATTTAAATTAGTGATAATGATTCTATCTATACTTGTGATTTTTATATTTTTACTTAGTAGTTTTAGCTTATCTAAGGAAGAAATTTTAAATAAATTTGAATCAGCTTTAATTAATGAAAATTATTCCATGTTATCTCACTATGTAAAGGTAGAAAATGAAAAGGTATCTTCCAAAGAATTACAACCTTTAATTGAGGCGTATGATAAAGATGAAACAAGAATTCATAAAATAGTAAATGATATTAGAAAAAATGGAGATAGTGGAAATTTCACATTAGAAAGTAGTAAAAGTTTTTTTAAAGAAAAATATTATATTAATATTAAGACTGTTACTGTTAATTTTATTACAGATATAAATAATGTTAATATAGAGTTTTCAAATAAAAAATTTAATTTGCGTGATAAAGCTGAATTTGATGTAATTCCAGGTACATACTCAGTTTCATATACATATAAAACTGAGTATGGAGATATAAGTGATAGTAAAATTGTTAATTTAATGGAAGATGAAACTATTGAAATAAATGTTGATGGCAATTATATTACATTATATTCAAATTTTGATGATGCAAAAGTATTTATTAATAATATTGATACTGGCTTGATGACTAAGGATATTAAAAATTATGGGCCTCTTCCTAAAGATAAGGATATTAAAATTTTCCTGCAGAGAGAATTTCCATGGGGTACAATTAAGAGTGAAGAGGTATCAATAGAGAATAAACAATATATTAAATTAGATATAAATATGGTTAATGATGTATTAAATAATATGATTGATGAAGCAGTAAATAATTTTTACAGTAGCTCATTTGAGGCACTAAATACTAAGGATAAAAATATTATTTCTGGAGCTACTGAGGAAGTAAAGGAATTGGTTTATAAGTATATTAATGAGAAAACTTTTTTATTAAGTAACAATTATGAAATAACTGATTTGGCTATTGAAATTAAAAAAAGTGATTTTAAATATGAAGATAATATATATAAAGCCAGTTTAGTTACAAGGATTGATTATAGTGTATATAAAAAAATATTGCCATTTGTTAAAAATTCTAATCAAAGCTCTTTTATTTTAAATTTAGAGTATGAAGATGGAAAATTTATAGTTAAAGGAATACAGAAAATAGATATATAAATTATATTTCTTAATTAGATATAAATAATCATTATAAAAAGGTTATGTGAAAACATAGCCTTTTTGTATAATAAAGTTTAAGTAAGACAATAATAGTGAGGAAAGGTGTCAATGATAATGTTGTAAATAAAAAACCTGTGCTTAGCACAGGTTTAAGGGATTACAACCACTTAAGAAAGGGAATAAGTGATTGTGTGGGGTTTTATTAAAACTCTATAATTAAATTAGTTTTAATTATAGAGCGGTATGGGCTATTAAAAAGCATTTATAAATTAAATACTATAATGATATTATACAATAGTATTTAATAAAATCAAATAATTTTTACAAAAAAAGTTGAAAAAATTTTTTTTATGTATAAAATTAGAATAAAATTTGCGAATCATTATGTTAAAATATAGATTAAAAGGAGGAAATTTCAATGTTATATAGAGAAGATATTCTTAAAGATAAGCCAGATTATGAGGATTATAGTGAAAATGAAGTTAAATTAACAATAGAAGAAATGAGGGATTTAGGGATGTTGAGGTGTGGAGGATGCTGTACAAATAGAGATAATGGTAAGAGTAAGTGTGGTGGATGCAATAAGTCAAAAAAATGCTGTAAATTAAGATAATGGATTGTCGAATAATAAGTTAGAAAAGAATGGAAAAAAGAAAATAAGTAAAAAATATATAAAAAAGTAAATAAATGGTTTATAAAATGATTCTTATATGATAATATTATAGTTGCAAATAAAGTTTTTCTGTAGGGGAGGTGCAGTATGGCAAAGCCAAGTATATTTAGTAGAGATTATGAAAAGATTATGCGAAAGAGGAAGAAAAGAAGAAATATAATTGTCTTATTAAGCGTATTAATTTTAACGGTAAGTATAATAATTATTAAATATGATATGCAGAAAATAAGTGCAACTTTTAAGAATATAGCTTTTAGTAAGGAATTGAGATTGAGTAATTTTAGAACAGAAAATATAAATCTACCAATTGATGATTATATAGTAACTTTAAAAGTTGTAGGAAATAATGATAACTTAGAAATCGTTGATATCAAATGTGATAAAGATTTAATATCAATTGATATTAATAAAGATAGAGTTTTAATTATAGATGACAATCAAAAAATTTATTTGATTAATGCTAAAAAAGAAATTATAGATTTAACGTTAGATGAATATGCAACACAAAGTGGTGAAAGAGTTTCTAGAAGTGAAATGTTAAATAACAATTCAAACTATCTTTGGCATACTAATGGGAAAATAGTTAATGATGAGAAAATAGCATATGTTACTAATATTCCTGAATTTAATGGTGAGTTACAACAATGTATTGCAGTTGTTACAGTTGATGATAATACACATAATATTAATGAATCTTTAAAAGGCGATTCAGTTAAATTATATAAAAGTGATGAAAATGGATTAAAGGTTGAAATTGATGGCAATATTATGTATATTACTAGTGAAGAGTAAAATATTAAGTGATTTTGTGAACAAACATTTGTAAAAAATAGCTTAAATGTGTTATAATAAGCTAGTTGTATTAATCAAACAAGAGATACTTTTTTAGGAGGAATATACAATGGAAGCTAAAATGGAAAAAATCGATGTAAATATCGTTAAATTTGAAGTAAAGGTTGAAGCAGAAAAATTTGATGCAGCTTTAACAAGAGCTTATAAGAAAAATGTTAAGAATTTCAATGTACCAGGATTCAGAAAAGGAAAAGTTCCTATGAATGTGGTTAAAAAATATTATGGAATAGAAGTTCTTTTAGAAGATGCAGTTAACTTTGCAATAGAAGGATCATACAGTGAAGTATTAAAGGAAAACAATATAATACCAGTAGACTATCCAAAGATAGATGTAGTTGAAGTTGGAGAAGGTAAGGACTTTGTTTACACTGCAGAAGTTACTGTTTACCCAGAAGTTGAATTAGGTGAATACAAAGGTTTATCAATAGAAAAGAAAACTTACGAAGTAACTGAAGAAGAAGTTTCAAAGAAACTTAAAGAAATGCAAGAAAAAAATGCTAGAGTTGAAACTAAAGAAGAAGGAACAGTTGAAAATGGAAACATAGCTGTTATTGACTTCAAAGGATATGTTGATGGAGAAGCATTCCAAGGCGGAGAAGGAAATGACTATTCTTTAGAAATTGGATCAAAGACTTTCATTGATACATTTGAAGAACAATTAGTTGGAGCTAAAGTAAATGATACAGTAGAAGTTAATGTTACTTTCCCAGAAAACTATGGAAAAGAAGAATTAAACGGAAAACCAGCTAAATTTGAAGTTACTATAAAAGAAATAAAAGTTAAAGAATTACCAGAATTAGATGATGAATTTGCTAAAGAAACATCTGAGTTTGATACTATAGCTGATTTAAAAGCTGATGTAACTAAAAAATTAGAAGAAGCTAATGCTGAAAGAGCTGAAAGAGAATTCGAAGAAGCTGTTATTACTGCTGTAGCTGGAAATGCTAAAGTTGAAATTCCAGAAGTTATGGTAGAAAAAGAAGTAGATAAAATGGTTCAAAACTTACAACAAAGATTAC
The DNA here is from genome assembly GCA_900543325.1 of uncultured Clostridium sp. Lineage (GTDB taxonomy): Bacteria > Bacillota > Clostridia > Clostridiales > Clostridiaceae > Clostridium. Next base: position 11,063 of record UQQU01000074.1, read on the forward strand.
AATACCAAGGTTTAAGCTTAGAACAATACTTCCAATTCACAGGAACTGATGAAGAGAAGATGAGAGAATACATGAGAACTAATGCTCAAACTAAAGTAAAAGTAGATTTAGTATTAGAAGCTATAGAAAAAGCTGAAAATATTGAAGCAACTGAAGAAGAAATAAAAGCAAAAGCTGTAGAAGTTGCTAAAATGTATTCTGCATCAGAAGATGAAAAAATGGTTGATTTATTAATGCAAAGCCAACAAGCTGCATTAAGAGCTGATGTTATTACAAATAAAACAATGAAATTATTAATTGAAAACAATAAATAGTCTTATATTAATTGCCAGGAGAAATTCTGGCAATTATTAAAATATTTCTTTAACAAAATAAAGTAAATTTTATATAATTTTAATATAATTACTTTTGATTAGTTGGATATATTATAAAGTAAGAAGGGTTTTAAAGAGAAAAGGAGGGAATGCAAATATGAGCAATTATATTCCATATGTTGTAGAGCAAACAGGAAGAGGAGAAAGGTCTTACGATATATTTTCAAGGCTTTTAAAGGACAGAATTATAATGCTTAGTGGTGAGGTTAATGATGTTACAGCTAATTTAGTAGTAGCTCAATTACTATTCTTAGAAAGTGAAGATCCAGATAAGGATATTTATCTTTATATAAATAGTCCAGGTGGATCAATTACTTCAGGAATGGCTATTTATGACACTATGCAATATATAAAATGTGATGTAAGTACAATTTGTATTGGTATGGCGGCTTCTATGGGAGCGTTCTTATTATCAAGTGGAGCTCCAGGAAAGAGATTTGCTCTTCCAAATAGTGAGATAATGATTCACCAACCATTAGGAGGATTCCAAGGTCAGGCTACTGATATTGATATTCATGCTAGAAGAATATTAAAGATAAAAGAAACTTTAACTAGAACAATGGCAGAATCTACTAATGGAAAAGTTGATTATGAAACAATGGTTCAAATGTGTGAAAGAGATAATTTTATGAGTGCAGATGAAGCATTAAAAATTGGATTAATCGACGAAGTTATTATTAAAAATAAAAAATAATTAATTTTTGGCAGTATGAGCCAAAGTGAGGTGATGTTATGGCTAAATTTGAGGATAAAAAGCAATTAAAGTGTTCATTTTGTGGTAAAAATCAAGATCAAGTAAAAAGATTAATTGCTGGACCTGGGGTATATATATGTGATGAGTGTATAGATTTGTGTTCTGACATAATTCAAGATGAATTTGAAGATAATGTAGAATTAGATACTACAGCATTACCAAAACCAACAGAAATTAAAGCATATTTAGATCAATATGTAATTGGGCAGGATAGGGCTAAAAAAGCACTATCAGTTGCTGTTTACAATCATTATAAAAGAGTTAAGGCTAATATGATAGATGATGATATTGAACTTCAAAAGAGTAATATATTATTATTAGGACCAACTGGATCAGGTAAAACATTATTAGCTCAAACATTGGCTAAGTTTTTAAATGTTCCATTTGCAATAGCTGATGCAACAACTTTAACAGAAGCAGGATATGTAGGTGAAGATGTTGAAAATATTTTACTTAAGCTAATCCAAAATGCTGATTATGATGTTGAAAAGGCAGAAAAAGGAATAATATATATTGATGAGATTGATAAAATTGCTAGAAAGTCTGAGAACCCATCTATAACTAGAGATGTTTCAGGAGAAGGAGTTCAACAAGCATTATTAAAAATCTTAGAAGGAACAACAGCTTCTGTTCCACCACAAGGTGGTAGAAAGCATCCTCATCAAGAATTTATTCAAATTAATACTTCAAATATACTATTTATTTGTGGTGGAGCTTTTGATGGTATAGAGAAAATAATTCAAAAGAGAACAAGAGTAAGTACAATGGGATTTGGTGCTGAGATTCAATCTAAAGAAACTAAAGATGTAGGAGAAGCTCTAAAAAATATTCTTCCAGAAGATTTATTAAAGTTTGGATTAATACCGGAGTTTGTAGGAAGATTACCTATGGTAGTTTCTTTAGAGTCTTTAGATCAAGATGCCTTAATTAATATTTTAAGTCAACCTAAAAATGCATTAGTTAAACAATATAATAAGTTATTTGAGATTGACAATGTAGAATTAGAGTTTACTGACGATGCACTTAAGGCTATAGCAGATGAAGCTATCGCAAGAAAAACTGGTGCTAGAGGATTAAGAGCTATTGTAGAAGATATAATGATTGATGTTATGTTTGATGTTCCATCTGATGAGAATATAAGTAAAGTTATTATTACTGAAGCAACAATTAAATCTAAGCAATTACCTGAATTGGTAAGATTAGGTGAAAATGAAGTTAGACCAGTTTTAAAATCTAAAAAAACTAAAAAAAGAAAAGGTATGGAAACTGCATAATAAAACACCTCTAGATTTCTAGAGGTGTTTTTACTTTTTTATTATTAGTTCTACTAGAAAAATTATAATTAATTACCACTAATTATGGAATAATACAATTATTAAAGGTTAATAATAGAAATAGAGTTTGTAAAAGTGGAGGGTAGAACTTTATGAATGAAATAATGATAATCCTACAATTTATAATGATGATTCTATTTATAATATATCTATTTAATAGTAATAAAGCGAATCATTCTAGAACGGTAGTAGTAGATAAAGAAAATAAGAAGGAAATGGAAAAGCTTCTTAAAATGAGAAGAGTCAAGTTAACAGAACCTTTAACGGAGAAGAGTAGACCAATTAACTTTGATGATATTATAGGACAAGAGGAAGGGATAAAAGCATTGAAAGCTGCCATATGTGGACCTAATCCTCAACATGTTATTATTTATGGACCTCCTGGAATAGGAAAAACAGCAGCAGCTAGATTAGTATTAGAAGAAGCTAAAAAAAAGGAAAAATCACCTTTTAAAAGAGATGCTAAATTTGTTGAAATTGATGCTACAACTATAAGGTTCGATGAAAGAGGCATAGCAGATCCTTTAATAGGCTCAGTTCACGATCCTATTTATCAAGGGGCTGGAGCATTAGGAGTGGCAGGAATACCACAACCTAAACCAGGAGCTGTAACAAAAGCTCATGGTGGAATATTATTTATAGATGAAATTGGGGAATTACATCCTATAGAAATGAATAAGTTGTTAAAAGTGTTAGAGGATAGAAAAGTATTTTTAGATAGTTCATACTATAGTTCAGAAGATCCTAATATGCCTACTTTTATAAAAGAAATATTTGAGAATGGATTGCCGGCTGATTTTAGGCTTATAGGTGCAACTACTAGAAGTCCTGAAGAAATTACTCCTGCTATAAGGTCTAGGTGTGTAGAAGTATTTTTTAAGGGGCTACAGACTGATGAGATAAGAGAAATAGGAAGTAGAGCTATAGAGCGTGTTGGATTAAAGAGTACAGATAGGGGACTAGATATTATTAGTAGACATTGTTCTAATGGGCGAGAAGTAGTTAATTTGGTTCAGTTGTGTGCAGGAATTGCTATTAATGAGGATAGAGAAAATATTACTGAAGATGATATAAAATGGGTTATTGAAAATGGTCAATATACCGAAATACTAGAGAGAAGAGTTCCAGAAAAGCCACAAATTGGAGTGGTCAATGGATTAGCAGTACATGGAGCTAATATAGGAATATTAATGGAAATTGAAGTTACAGCTAAAAAGATATGTGATAGAAAAGGTGAGCTGAAAATTTCAGGAATTATTGAAGAAGAAGAGATTACAATGAATAATAGGAAAATTAAGAGAAAAAGTACTGCATATTCATCAATACAAAATGTATTAACAGCTTTAAATAATATTTTTGATTTAAAATGTGAGCAGTATGATATACATATAAATATACCAGGTGGAATTCCAGTGGATGGACCATCTGCTGGAATAGCAATTGCCAGTGCTGTTTATAGTGCTATACTAAGAAAGCCTATTGACAGTAAAGTTGCAATGACTGGAGAAATAAGTCTTCTGGGGGCTGTTAATCCCATTGGTGGAGTTAATGCAAAAATATTAGCAGCTAAAAAAGCAGGGGCAACAAGAGTGTTAATTCCAGAGGCAAATTGGAATGAGAGCTTTTCTGAGTACGATGGAATAGCAATAATTAAAGTTAAACATATTAAAGAAGTGATAGATTTATGTATAATAGATGGTATAAACTCTAAAATAGATATTTTATCAGCAAAAGGAAAAGAGTAATTGGAAAATATTGCGCACCACATGGAAGCGAAAAAATGAAATATTTATTTTCTGGGAACTGTGAAATTTTCACCTAGAATTTATATAATTAATTCCGTAAAGTTTGCTAAAGTTTTTAAACTCGCTATTTGCTCAAACAGTAAAAACTTCTTTATGCAACTTTACTCCATCAATTATTAAATTCTACGGTTCAATTTCAATGTTCCCTCCAAATTAATATTTCATTTTTTCTTTCTCCATGTATC
>UQQU01000075.1 GCA_900543325.1 uncultured Clostridium sp.
CTGGAATATCAGCAGGATTGTCAGTACCACTTTTTTCAAATAACTTATTTTTAATTAAAGCAAGATCTATCTTTTTCATAGCAGCACCTTTTTTTATTCTCATGAATCTACCTGCTGTATTTAACATTCCTGGCTTTTTAATATCAAAAAACCCTAATTAGTAAAGTAATTCAATAACTTCAGGATTTTTACTATGAAGATTATAAATAGAATCATTTAAATTTATTACTTTCATTGTAGTAGACCCTCCTTTATTTATGATTATAGTCTTATCTTTAAATTTCTAATTTATGCATTTCATAATGATTAGTTTATGAGGGTTTAAGGATAACCCACAACCATATATCTAATAAAGTAACCCGTCTATACAAGCTCCAAAGATAACTTCTTCTAAATCACTATCCTGAATTACCTCCCAGACACCATTTTCATTAAATAAATGAATATTTCCTCTTCTCTTTTCTATAGTTTGATTTTTTAAGTTTTCAGCCATTACAACTTCCATAGCTGTATCTAACTCATAATCATAAACTCCAGCATATGCATACATATAACCTGTTAGCATACTATCAGTTAAAGCTACTGAGATATTTTTACTTTCAATTTCCACTTCTACTGTGGCATAATTCCCATCTACATCAACGTCTAATATCTTATAATTCATTTCTTTAAATACTGATGAAAATTCTTTATTAAGTTTATTTGTGATACTATCATTATATTTTGCTCCTTCTTTTCTTAATGTGTTTAAATAATCTTTAACAGCTGCTTTAGGAGTATTACCACAACCTACCAATACAAATAGTGATAATAAAGCACAAAAAATCACACTAACAAATTTTTTCATTCTATATTCTCCTTAATAATTATTAAACAGATTATATTTAAAAAAAAGAGAATTCTATTCGAATTCTCTTTTCAATTTTTTATACTAATTTTAGATTAAATATATTATCAAGATTTAACTTCTTAATTCTTAAATTAATTTCATCCTTATCAAGGGTATATAAACCAACCTCTTGCATATGCTTAAAATATTCTGCGCCTGCAAAAGTATATCTATTCTTTCTGCCTTCTCTTGTTTTAGCTTTTTCATTAGCATAAGAAATTATATCTCCAATGGCAATTGAGCTAGGTAAAATAAGAAGAGGTATTCCTATAGCAAGTCTTACAGCATTATGTCCTGCTAAACTACCAGTGCATATTGCTTCTGTATGACCTACAAACAAACCACTCTTTTCTCCTGCACAAAATAGATTGTCAACTCCTTCAACTTTAAGATCATTAGTTCTTGGTGCAACAGATAGATATCTTATGGAATTTCCTTTACTTCCTGCATAAGGATCAATATATTTAGCATATTCTAGTCCAGGAATTTTTCTAAGTTTCTCAAGTGGATAATATGTGGTCATAAGTTTAGCATGTGCAGTGTGTACAAAAGTGCAACTTTTGCAACATTGTTTTCAGTAATAAAGTTTAATATTAATACTATTATACTACAAGATATGGAATTAGATACATTTGCTCAAAAATTAAGATATCTTAGACTTGAGAGAAATCTAAATCAACATGAATTTGCTAATTTATTGAATAAGAGCTTTACTAGCGTTTGTAATTGGGAGCAAGGTGTTAGAATTCCAAAACTTGAAACTATAAAAGAGATAGCCGAGATCCTTAATGTAGATTATACATTTTTAAAAGACCAGGAATAATGATTACTGGTCTTTTAAAATTTACAATAAAAAATGGCTCTGTTTTTATCGTTAACATTTGTTAATATCTTCAATTGAATCAAAGTCCTTAATTGATTTACTAAAACTACTCCAATGGAGATAAATTTAAAACCAACTTATTTATTTCTTTAATTTTTCCTTCATTACTATCTTGAAGTAAATAGTTTATTAATTCTTCTTGTCTTGCTTGTCCTAATGATATTCTATAGATTGATAGAATTTTTAGTAGATTTTCTAAATGTTCACTATCTTTACTATATGGATAGTAGGGTATTATTCTTTCTATTTTTACTATATCATCTCTATTATCATCACCAAGCATCCAATATGGTATTAAATCGTTTGGAGCTTCTTTCTTTTCTTCGCTATTTTCAAAAACACTATTCCACATGTCTATTATATTATTTTCTTTTTTTGTAGGATTATAGCTTCTACCTAAATTGTTTCTTATAACTAAACCTTTATATCTATTTATTCTACCTTTTCTTTGTTCTAAATCTACTGGGTTTGATGGTAAATTCCAATGGATTATTTTTCTACAATACCAATGAAAATCTAAACCTTCTTGTCCTATTGATGTTGATGTTAAAACAAATGGTGAATTGAATACATCTCTAACATTATCTGTTCTTCCTTGAGCTGCATCAGTATTATTTTTGTGTGATAGACTTACTGAATAGTGTGTTCTTAGGTTTATCTTTTTTGAATCAGATTTTAGTACACTATCAACTGTATCTACAGAAAAATTTGAATTTCTTAGACTTATTGAATCTATTAATAAATTTCCTGCTGTTTCAATTCTTTCTGAAATATCTAAAATAGCATCTAATTTGTTATTTTCATATATAAGATACATATATTCATCTAATACACTTTGTAGATTCCCATCTACACAATATCTAAGAACTTTTCTCCAATATATTTCTTTTTCTTTGTAAAAGCTATCTAATATACCTATTGATTCTGCTTCTGCAAATTTTAGTCTGAACTCATTTCCTATTTTGTATGCCATATTGTCTAAAGTAGAATATGTATATCTATTTGCGCCTACTATTCCTTTTAAAGTTCTTTTCGCAATTATAGCTGGTGATCCTAATGCCATTATCGCAAGAACTTGTGCCAAATCTTCTGGCATTTTACCAAATAAATTCAACTCATTTTTTGTATATATAGCTTTAAGATATGCTAAATGTTCTGCTATAGCTTTTTGATTTTCTTTTTCGTTTCTTATAATATTGTAGATAATTTTGTGTAATATAGTTTCTCATAAGTCATTTCAAATACCTAGCCAAAACTTAGCTTCCTCAGCTTCATCAACCTATAGCCCAAGAATATCTTTATATCCTTCCATCGTATATCCTAAACAAATATATACAGCTTTATTAACTATTTTTCCATTGCTTCTAACCTTAAAGTACATGGCATCTAAATAAACTATTGGATATATTTTATATAACATTCTATTTTGCCATTCGGTAGCGGTAGCTATCACTTTATCTGTTATTTTAGAAACCATTGATGGTGAGATTGTTATTCCATATAAATCTTCTATTTCAGCCTGAATATCGCTAGTAGTCATACCTTTAGCATAAAGAGAGATTATTTTTTTATCTAATTCATATTACCTTTTTTTATATTTTTCTTAACTTAATTTTGCTAATACTTTATGTATTTTCTTAATATATTCTGTAGTCTAAATAAACTTAAAATACAAAAACCTCAAGTTTGCCATAATAGTTCCTTGAGGTTTTTATCTATCTATACTAATTTTTGCTCAAATATATTATCTAAATTAATCTTCTTAACCCTCTTGCCAATTTCCTAAATATCAGTAGTATAAAGACCTAAATCCTGCATTCTCATAAAATAACTAGCTCCAGCAAAAGTATATCTATACTTCCTACCTTCCCTAGTTGCAACCTTTTCATTAGCAAAAGTTACCTTCTTTACATCCAGTATAAACTTCAGGCATTTCGCCTTCAGTAGCACATTCAACAACCAATTAATTACCAATCATATACTTATCACTAAAAATAATCTGTTAGTTCAACGTCCTACTGAATGGAAATGAAATTGCTATTAACTTTTCTTATTTTTAAACAGGATCTTATTAAATAATATTACCAAATAACCCCAAACTTCTATTTTCATTGGTTCCTACAATAGCAACTCGATCTAATAGTACATTTCTAAATTCACATGAGGTTTCAGGTAATAATGTGCAATCATGACATGCTGCATAATTTAATGATAAATATCCTTGTTCTGTTGAATTTATACACAAAGGGTCACCACTGCACCATAGTGCCTTATTTAGCATATCATCGAAAATTTTTTCTATACTTATTACATCATTTGCTATACTAATTAATCCTCCTAAACTTCCCTCACTATCCGCTGTAGCTAAATATATCAATATGCCTGCCATTTCAGTATTTCCACTTTCTCCATCATAAAATGTACTGTAAATTTTTTCTTTAATAGATGCAACATTATATCCACACTCATTAGCAATTTGTCGCATTAATAAATGAGAAAAAGTATGAAGTAAAACATATCTTATAGAAAATTTTTTATTTTTTAAATATCCCTTTTCGTAATTTTCTATCATTTCATTATACCTTTTCTTTACTTTACTTTCCCATTGTTTTAACTTATCTATATTAAACTTAATAAATATACCTTCTCCGTTCATTTTTACTGCCGGAAGCCATTTTTTATTATGCATAGATAATGGTGCTATTTTTTCATCTTTTAAAGAAACACTATCCCACGGTTTAACTCTTGTAAACCCATATAATGCCTGTACTTCTGTCAGCCTATCTACTACAACAATCTTATCAATATATTCATTATATTTTTTAGGAATATTTACTGTATAAGAAGTAAACTCTCCCTCATTACAATCTCCTTTTAATAATTCATTATATTCATCTTGATATATATCTTTTTCAGTTCTAATTACTGTACTCTTTAATTGCTTTTTAACAATTTGTAATGCATGTAATAAATCATCAATTGTAACCTCTTTAGATAATGTTGGTAATATTCTTTCTATTAGATAATCTCTTATATTTTCATCTGAAATCCATTTAATATCTTCATACTTTTGTCTTATTACCTTTATTGCTTGTCTACTCCAAGGTGGTATTGATAATGCACTTTGAATTACCGGGAAATATACACTTGAAGAAGTTCTTAATCTAGTCCTTAATGTTGAGTTACATCCCCTATCACTAAAAGCTAATGGATTTTTTAAATGTGGATGATACCCTCTACATTTATATCCCCTCTCACCTGATAATGCATTTTCTTGAAATGCACCAAATAATAATCTAGTTTTGCCACATTCACAACATTTAAGCATTAAACTCTCTATGTCACTTCTTTCATCTATATTAAACATCTTTATTCTAGGATTTTCACATTTACAATCTTCACCTCTGTGTACCCACCATGAATAAGGAAAATCCTCAATATGCCCATTTTCACATACAACTATAAAACGTCCTGCTACTAATTGTGGATTTTTGCAGTTTAAACATTTATGTGGATTACTTTGATTTTGTAATTCTTTAATATCAAATATCATCTTACAATTAGGACAATATAATTTTTCAGGAAATATATACGATGGTATATCATTACTTTTATTAAATATAGTACTACTGCTATCGGTTTTAGGTTTTATAAAATATTTAGCTCCTGTTAAACTTTGTAGATTTTCATTATATAAAATTAACTCATCATTACTTTCTTCCCATTCATCTGTACCTGCAATTATAACTGTATCACTTACAAAATCTACAATAGACCCAATACCAAATGATGTGATTAATTGATTTTGTCTTAACTCTCCTGCTATGCGTGGCTTTTTTATAGCTTTTTTTCTTGCAAATGGATTTGCCATATTATTTCTCCTCTCTTCGTAAAATATATATGTTTGATGCTTCATCAACATTTCTCAATGCATTTAGTATTGTTGGTAATCCAATTTCAGTATTTTTTTCAGCGGAATTTAATAAACTAACGCCTCCATTAAAATCAGTATAAAGTAATGTATCTTTATTTTCTTTAGCTAACTCTTCCCATCTATCTGCAAAATAATCCAACCATTCTTTAGCTAATTCTATTGCTGATGAATTAATGTCACTTACTCTTTTTAATATATATTCTTTAATTTCTTGTACACCAGCTAATTCATTTCTAAATTTAACAGCACTCTTATTATCATTCATACCATCTATTGTATGTCTTACAAGTGCAATAAAAATACAATGTAATGCCTTTTCTATAGCCCTAGCAGAAAATGGAGTAACACTTGTTGCTTCAACATATTGATAAAAAGTACTATGATAATATGGGAATTGTTCATAATGCGATTTATCTCTGGAACGAGAATTATTATATAAAGCAAATACTATACCTGGATTACTTCTCCCCACACGGCTAGTTGCTTGAATATATTCAGAATTTGATTTAGGTTGGTTATATACTGTCATTATGCCTAATCTATCAATATCAATCCCTACAGATAACATATTTGATGCTAATACATATGAATAACATAAATCATTTGTAAATGGTTTAGATAATTGCTCTAAAGTCTCCTTAATCTCTTTAGATGTTTTTCTACTCGTTAACTCATCGTGTTTTTCATAATTCTTTATATCCTTTATTGTCAATCCGTTTTTCATAGATATTTCTTTAAATTTATTACTTATTAATGATTTTATATTAGTACTAACACGATCATTAATAATACTAGCTGATGCCCCTAAGTCTTTAATTGCATTAAAATACCCAACAGTAGTATAAAACTGATCTATAACTTCATTATCTACACCTTGTTTTATAAATAAATTTTTCGAGAATATAAGATTTGCATATATTCTAATCATTAAATCAGCAATACTTCCTCCAGTCTCACAAAGTCCTATATATGTCCTTGCTGCTTTTTTGCTTTCATCGGCAAGAACTGCAAAAAAAGAATCACTTTCATCTATCCCATTAGGTGGAAATTGAAACATTTCCCTATTATAGAGATTTTTAATTTGTTCTTTTGCATTCTTTACAGTTGCTGTAGATGCAATTATTTTAACTTTTCTCTTATTATTTTCACATAATTTGTCTATAGCAACCTCATATATACCTGTAATTGATCCCAATGGTCCAGAAATCAAATGTAATTCATCCTGAATTATAAGTTCTGGTGGTAATATTTTATTTCCTCCAAAAATTTCTTTAGATTTTTCCTCCCAAACAATTCTTGCAAATTTATCTATAGTACTTAAAATAAGAGTTGGAGTTTTTTCATAAATATCATCATCTACAATATATATAGGTAATCTAGTATTAAACTCACATTCTTTATTATTACATCTTATATCTAAATTTTTACCTACGGAATAACACCCAATATCTATAACTTCCCCACACCAAGGACACTTAGTTATTTGTACTGGATTCCCTTCATATATCTTTTTATTAGGATTATCTTTTAACTCTTTTATTTTTTCTGCAGCTTCAGAAAGATGATTTGGTGTCATATTACTTCCAATCCATAATCCTATGCTAATTTCACCGCCATCTATGTTATATAACCTACGAATATGCTCACATGCACATATTAGTGCTGTAGCTCTCTCAAATTGTTGAATTGTTAGTAATCTTAATGTATATCTCATTATTATTGTTACTCCATCATTCAACGGCTTATTAAGTAATCGTCTATAAAATATTACAAAAGCACTTACTCCCAAATATGCCTCAGTTTTTCCACCCCCTGTTGGAAACCATAATAAATCAACATAATCTCTAAATTTACTATTTGAATCAACAATATCCGGTATAATTTGTAATATATAAGCTAACTGAAATGGATACCATTTTACATTACTACTATCGCAATTTTTACTTTTAACTCTCTGTAATAACATTGCTTGGTTCATATAAATAAATGCATCCCATGCATTATTATTTAAAACTAATATATTAATACCGCTTCTTAATCTCTCTATACATATTTGAATGTTCTCTAAAGACTTTTCTACCGCTCTTTTATATCTTTCAAGCTCACTTCCAACATTCCGAATTTTATTAAACCAAATTTCATAATTATCAATGAAGCTATTTAAATTATTTATAACAATACTTTTAGGTGTTTTATATAGATATTCCATCTTAAGAAAATCATCATTTTTTAATTCATTAGGCATCATTTGAAGTACTTTTTGACAAGGCATAAATTCACTACTTATTTTTTTTACAATTCCATTATCTTTTTTATATTTAATTGAACACCCATGTCCATAAGCATAATTATATATATTCCTATATAACATATCATTTATTAATGTTTCTTCATTCTGATTAATACTTTTATTATCATAAATAGGTATAAATCCTTTTTCATTATAAATATCCAATTTACACTGAAAAAGTGCCGATTCATTTCTTGGAATATTTTCTATAGCAGCTTCTTTTTCATTAACAACAGATATTGTAATTAATTTACTACCATCAGCAAATATTTTTCTAATATGACATTGAATATTAATTTGTAATTCTTTCAATGTATTATTATTATTGCTTATCAAACCACATTTGTTAGGAATATTAAAATCTAACTTTATCTCATAAGGTATTCTTTTATATTTGTTTATTATTCGATTTGTTAATTTTTCACCAACAAATTTATATTTAGCAAAATTAAATACTACACTTATTTTATTAATTTGCTTACTAAGCATAGTTGAAATAGCCATTGCTGATGGCTTGTACATATTCGTTGATGTTATAGAATCATTTTTAATAACTATCTCATTTTCTAAATCGTATTCATCTTCAAAACCATTATTACAACTGTTTAAATTTTTGCTATTTAAACGTTTAGACCATAGTATTCCCATACAGTAATAAGTCAAAGGCTCTTCCTTCTCTATTATTTCATCATCTTCTATTGGTCCTATTAAATCTTTTCTTAATAAAGTTTCAATCTGATTAATTGCACTATAAAATTTTTTATAATTCCCCATTACAAATTTCTACCCCTTTAAATATTCTGCTTTTCCAAGTCCTATTATTTCAACTCCTAACCACATATTCGATTCTCTAAACCTAAGAGGAATATTTTCATCATACTTATTATTAACTATTGTAATGACATTGCTCACATAAACCCCCGTCAACTTTATTGGTATATTGCGTTTATCACCAGTTTTATTTATTGCATCTCTGAATTCATCAATTATTCTATCTGATAGTTGCCCTATCTTAAAATTATTATGATAAATACAATAAGTATTTAACGTTTGATTAAGAACTAACTCCACTTCATCACCGACACTAATCTTTTTAGCTATATATTCTTGAATATTTAAATAGTCGTTACTATTTTTTGAAATAAAGCTAATATTATCAATATCACAATTTAAGCCCACCTCAATATTTGTACAATAAGTTTGATTTTTATAATAAGGTTTAATAGCTGTCTTTATAACTCTTCCATTATTACTTTTATTAAAATACCAATTGTAATTTTTTCCTTTTTTTAATAATTTAATTTCTTTTTTAGGTCTTGTTATCCCTACGTACATAATTCTTGCTTCTTCAGCTGTTTTTGATTGAATTTTAAAATTATTTTCTAGTAAATAAACTTTATCAAACTCCCTTCCCTTCGCTTTATGAATTGTTGATACAAAAAGATTACTATTACTATTTACTAATACTTCATTAGGTAAATTAATCTCTTTCTTTAAACCTTCACACAAATTATTCATATCTATTTCATTATTAGTTAAATCTTGTTCATTACAAATATTATTTAAAATATTAAACATACCTTCAGCTTCTTTAACATCATCTTTAACTCTTATTAGATATCTTTGAATAAAACTTTCCTTTCCTATTTTCCTTTCACAATAATCCCAGAACATATCAGCTAACCATCTATTCAATCCTAAATTATAATTACTTCCTCTAAGTAATATATGGCTAATTTTATTCTTATTTAATAAATTACTAATATATTGAGCTTCTCCATTGTTTCTACAAAGTATAGCAGTTTTTAATACATCATTTTCTATAGGTTTAAATTTTTCTGCTACAATATCTTCAATACTTATATTTTTAATTTTATTAGATACAAATCTATTTTGTTCTAAAATATCAAAATTCAATAAAACTTGTCTAACTTCATCTGAAAGATCAGCCAATTCTTTATCTTGTCGATTATTTTTGCTTAATTCATACTTCAATATATTTTGAGGAAGTATTTCATTTAGTTGTTTATAAAATTCTACTGAATCAATTGTTTTATTCTCACCACAATCATAATCATATATAGCTTGGCATTTATCTCCTAAAAGTAAATATCCACAGTTAGTATTTTTAATAATATTTATAACCATTTTAGCTCTTTCATTAACTAAATCTTGTATTTCATCTATAATTAAATATTCGAAATCATCGAACATTTCTTTTTGTATAGAGTTATTAAATAATTCTATCCTTTCGTTATAACTTAGTGTTTGAAATTCTTTATCTTCTGCTGATAAATATAATGATGCTAATGAATCAAATGTACATATATTTATACGTTTTGCTTCAAATGATAAATTTCCACTTTCTATTTCACCTTCAATTCTATCTATAATCACTTCTTTAGCTGCTCTAGTGTAGCATAAAACCAATATATAATCTGGATTTGCTAACTTATTTTTCAAAATATATATAAGCCTTTTAATAACAGTATAGGTTTTTCCTGTTCCAGGACCAGCATTCACTAAAATTTTATCATCTATATTTGATGTTATTAAACAATTAGGATTATCTATTTTTTTATATCCTATTTCATTTAAATCAATTTGACTTTCAGAACCCTCATTCAAAATTTCATTCATATAATCTTCTTCACCTATTATTTCCTTAGGTCCTTCAAGTAGTTCATGATTCGCATTAAAATCTATTCCTAAATATTTATATTTTAACTCATTATTATACTCATCACTCTCTATTTGTCCATTATCCACATTTCTAATAATATCTGAGTGTTCATTACTCGATGAACATTTATTAAAATTCAAACATTCCCTATATTCACATCTACAAACCCATATTATCTTATTATCTTTCAATACCTTTCCATGTGTAATCTCACCATTTTTAGCTAGGGAACATGTTACTCCCTGTGTCTGCTCTTCTATTTGAACCTCATTTAATTTAGCTTTTACACATGTTCCATGAAGATTTTTCTTTAATATTGTTAATGCTTTATATCCTGAAACATTTTTAACAAAATCTACATCCAACTTAATATCTGAAAATTTTCTATTATAAATATTACTCTTAATTGTTATATTAGATTTAATACTCAAAACTCCCACCCCTTATCCCAATATTAAATATCTTTAACTGGTGATAAATCATAGTAGAATTTCAACTTATTTATAGAAACCGTCTTTGAATAATCCTTTCCCATAAATCTATTAGCTACTTGTACTTGTGCAATTTGATCACTATTAATTGATGCACTTATCTCTAATTTTTCTTCTAAAAAACCTTTAGTTGGAATACTTAAATTAGAGTAATTAAAAGTATTATCTCCATTAGTAAATATAAAATGTGCATCCTTACTATCTTCAGTTAAAGAAAATGAAAATGGTCCTACTTTACTTCCAACACCATGTAC
The DNA here is from genome assembly GCA_900543325.1 of uncultured Clostridium sp. Taxonomy (GTDB): domain Bacteria; phylum Bacillota; class Clostridia; order Clostridiales; family Clostridiaceae; genus Clostridium. The sequence continues at coordinate 11,425 of UQQU01000075.1, forward strand.
TGACTTTTTTAATATTGGAAATATACTATTATCACTAAGTAATACTCCTAAATCATCATTAAGAAGATATTTACTTCCTATAATATCAATATAAGCTGCACCAACAGCAACCTCCCATTGTTTTTTATCTGGAATTATTATTTTATCTTGTCCAAAAACATTTATTATTAAATTTGCAAATGGTCTTAAATCACAGCTACCTCCTGCAATTATAACTGCATCTATACTTGATCTTGTAACTTGAGCCCTTTCTAATGCTATATCTATGGTTTTCAACACTCTATTTTTTATAATTGGAGCAATAATTTCTTCAAAATATTCATACTCTATAGTTATACTTTTAGTTCCAAACTCTCCATAATTTCTAAGCAAAATATCTGCATCATCAAAACAATTACTAAAACCAATTTTTACATTTTCACATTGTGAAATTATCTTATCCTTGTCCTCCAATTTCATTTCATCGAAATTAACTTTTATATTAGTCTTATTTATTAATTTTGAATGAACTCTTTTAGCTATTTCTAAATCAATATCATCTCCACCAATTTTATCTCCATAAACAGAATTTTCATAAATATAATTACCTTTTAAATCTAATATACTTATATCTAAAGTTCCTCCTCCCCAATCAATCACCATTACTTTTGAGTAAGCTTTAGCTTCATTTTTAGTAGCAATATATGCTGCTGTAGATTCACTTACAAATCCATTTATATTAATATTTGCTAAATCTGCAGCACTTTTTAACGCCTTTCTAGCTTCTGGAGTAAAATCGATTGGAAATGCAAAAGTTGCCTCATTAATTTCAATATTATAATGCTTTTGTACGTAAACTTTTATATATCTTAAGAATTCAGCAGTTATTTGTACAGCTGTATATCTTCTATTATTAATAATAAACTCCTCATTTGTTCCTAAATATGATTTCATTGAAGTTATAATATTATAATCTTTCGATAGCTCTAATCGCCTTCTTTTAACTTCTCTACCAAATAACATCTCTTCACCGTTCTTAGGTATCGCCACAACTGATGAGAAAGGATATTCTCCTTCTTCCCCTAAAAATATTTTTTTTGAACCATATTCGTTACTAATTACTGCTACAACGGCAGTATTTGTAGTTCCAAAATCTATACCTATAAATGTACCTGTCTTCATTTAAACCTCTCTTATATACATATTTAAAAATCTATACCATACCTTTTTAATGTCCTAAACACTTGATTTAATGTCACCTTTAATGCCTCATAATTATCTTCATTACATTCTTCCTCTTTATGTTCATTAAAATCTTCATATTGTAATTTTAATGCCGTAGATATATCTGTTTTTAATGTTATAATTTCTTGATTTTTTTTAACGTCATCTATATTAAATGCTATTTTTAATCTTCCTTTTAAATTATCAATTTCTAAATTGCTACTATTTAATTCTGCTTTTAATTCTTCAATCTTTGTTGTTAAATATGTGCTTTTATCTTTTTCATTCCTAATTTGCAATTTAACTTCATTTATTTCTCTTTCTTTTAAAGTTATCTGTTGTTCTAAACTTTTAATTGTTAAATTTCTCTCAAATATATTTTTAAATAACTTATTTGCCTCTTCATTTGCATTTTCTAATAAACTAACTAGATTAATAAGCTCATTACTTGCATAACTTTTTTGCAAATCATTTTTATACTCTGTATTATCCTCTTCATCTTTTCTATTTTCTTCTTTAATACTTTCATTATCAATTTTATTTGTAAATTTATAAGAATACTTCTCACCTAATCTAAGCATGCTTTGCTCACAAGAAATATTACTACTATTCTCTATAGTTGCATCTATATATCTTAACATTCTTTTTCTTTCTTGTTCCGACATTATATCAAAATTTAAATTCAAAAACTCATCTCCAACTTCGCTTAAAAATTCATAAAAAGCCCCTTTTACGCTAGAATTATATTGTCCTTTTTTTTCTGCAACACTACTTATATTATTAAATAAATAATATATATTTTTATCATTTTCATTTAACTTTAACATCTCTTGTAATATAGAGAATCCTTTTAATATTGAACTATTTGCTATATTCTCTTTAAATTTAGAATTTTCTACAAATGCCTTAATAAAGTTTTCTTTCTCTTGAATATTAAAATCATCATAATATCTATTAACATATATACCTATTACACTATAATGAAAATGATATAAATTCTCTATTGAACTTTCTAAATTATTATCGCTTTTATATAAGTTAAAAATTATTTCAGCTGCTTCTATTGAATGCGAATTACTCAATTTAGTTTTCTTTTGTATTAACTCATTCATTCTCTCAATAGACTTTTCCATAGTAACTTCACCTCTTTTATCTATAATTTATTTCTAATATATTTTCATCATATCCACATAATTCTAATATTTTTTTACTAACTCTCACAATATCATTTGCACTTCTATTTGTTTCAATCCATAATCCATTTGATAATCTTTTTTTATTAAATTTTATATCCGACTCTTTATAACTAAAATTTATTCTTCTATCGCTATTTAACTCATCTTCCTTATCAAATCTAGCTACTATATAGGGTTCTTTTAATAGCATAATCTCACAAACTTTAACTAAAATTTCATTCCAATATTTTATCTCATATATCTTATTAAACAATTTAATGCTTTTAGGTGATTTAGAGGTATATTCTAGACCACTCTCATTTATATCCTCTGATATATCATTATCTTTAGTAGCTTTTTTTTCACACTCTTCATCTAAATTAACTTTAGTTACATTATCTATTTCTTTATTTAAATTATTATAATTTGTTTCAAACAAATTACTTTCATTAATTTCTTTAGTAATATTATCTATTGAACTTTTCAACCCTTTAATCTTTCTAATTTTTATTAAAGAATCAGCTAGAACTTTTTGCGCCTCTTCAATATCATCAATATCTATTGCATTATTATAAATATCTCTATAATGTTTTTCTAAGTTTGAGAATTCAACTGTTATATCATTTAACTTAACTAATATATTCTCTTTAGACATTAAACCGCCTCCTTCAATGAGCTTTTTATTTAATAATTATTTATTTTTTTATTTAAACCAAACTTCTTCTCATCTCTCTATAAATACTACTTCCACTCTACCCCATAATCTAATTATAGAACTTATAATTCTCAAACAACTTAGTAAAAACTTCTGTACTCTCTATATAATTTACTTTTTCATTTACATTAATAGTTGTGTGTTTTATAATTTTTCCATTTTTCTCCTTCGTTCTCTACACCTCTATACTATCAATTAGTTCCTATTTTGGAAACATTTATCATATATAATTATAAGACATAAGTATAATTATGACAAATTTTATATTCTTACCAATATTTTTAATATTTAATCTTATCTAAAAAAACAAATAATAGTAGTTGCTTATTTAATAAGCTCCTACCATTCTATTGCCATTCTTATTTACATATCCAATTTTATGAAAAATCTATTTATTATTTAATGTATTACAAAAAGTATTACATTAAATAATACTCCTAATCCTTTCAAAAATATTTCTCCATACATCTAAAACTTTAATCTATTGACTTTAATCTATTGACTTTAATAATTTATATATTAACGATTATTACTTACATAAAAAATTATTATTTTTTACTATAACACACAACATTTTAACCATTACTTAATGTTGTTTTTTACTTTTAATTACAATATCTAAAATTAAAGCCACTAAGAATTTATTATTTATTCTTAGTGACTTTCAAACTTATATTCTATACTAATTTTTGCTCAAATATATTATCTAAATTAACCTTCTTAATCCTATCATTAATTTCATCCTTATCAGTGG
>UQQU01000076.1 GCA_900543325.1 uncultured Clostridium sp.
TAACAAGAGCCTTGAAGAATCTATTTACGAACTTTTTTAAGTTCGACTACTATAAGTAATCAAAAAAATAATAGTTTCTAAATAAATAATAAATCATATAATATATTGTAGGTTATAATAATTGAGGTATTTTGCGTATTTTACTAATTATTTTTTAATATAAAGTATAACTTACAATAAATTAAAATAAAAAGGTGAATATTATGAAGTATGGAATTGATATAAGTTCTTACCAAAGAAATATAGATTATAATAAGGTAATTAAAAATATAAATTTTGCTATTTTAAGAGTTGGTTTTGGGGTTAACTATTTGCCTGAATCACAAAAAGATAACCAATTTGAAAATCATTATAAAGGTTTATATGGTAAGATACCTATTGGAGGATATTATTATGCCTATGCAAATGCAATTGGAGAAGGTAAAAAAGAAGCAGAAAATTGTTTAAAATATTTAAATAATAAAAAACTTGATTTACCAATTTATTATGATATAGAAGATAATTCTATGAAATGTATTAATGATGTAGTAAGAGAGTTTGTTGATACAATAAAAGCAGCAGGATATGATGCAGGTATTTATTGTAATATGAATTGGGCAAGAAATAAAATTGATTTAAGTAAATTTCAAGATTGTTCAATATGGATTGCAATGTATGGAAGTAATAATGGACAGATACCAAATAATAGACCTTCTATAGATTATAATGTATGGCAATATACTTCTAGAGGGATTGTAGATGGTATAAATGGATATGTAGATATGAACATTGCGAATGATGATTATCTATCAAATAAAGAACCAGATGATACAATTAAAAAATCAATAGATGAAGTTGCTCAGGAAGTAATAAATGGATTGTGGGGAAATGGTGAGGATAGAGTAAATAAATTAACTGTTGCTGGTTATAATGCACAGGAAGTTCAAAATAAAGTAAATGAATTATTAAATGCTAATAATGAAGATACTTATATAGTTAAAAGTGGTGATACATTAGATGAAATTGCTAAAAAGTATAATACAACAGTAAATAGTATTGCAAAAAAGAATAACATAAAAGATGTAAATAAAATTTATATTGGCCAAGTATTAAAAATATAAGTAATAAAAACTTACAATAGTATATGTCAAGCTATTTGCATGTTAAGTAAAATATTAAATAAACTAAAAAATGATTAGATTATCGATATATTTTGTAAATAATTTAGTTGTTTCTAATATATTAGTGCATATATATTAAAATATCATAGAAAATGTGAATAATGATTAAATAATATAAAAATAATATCTTAATATAAAATGTACCCTATAGAGTAGACACCTAATAAAAGGTCTGACCTATAGGGTATTTTGTTTATAAGGAAATTCTGTTATCTTGAAGCTGATGAAGCTTCTGTATATAGAATATAAGAATTTTTATCACAATACATGTAAATAATGGTAATCGATAAAAATGACAAGTTTCACCAAAATATAACAGTATAAAGGTGTTATAATGTCGGAGTTGAGTGAAAATTTTTTCACGTAGTAAATATAATGAATAGGGGAATGTTAAAAATGAATTGCAACTATTGTAAAAGCACAAAACTTGAATATTTATTATCTGACACAAATTCCACATATACTTATTGCAGTAACTGTAAGAAGAATTTTGACTTAGCTCATAAACATATAGCTATAGACGCTCTTTTAAAAAAACTTTTAAATATCTTAAATACTTCAAATGAAAGAAGTTTAAAAATCGAAGTTACGCAAGAAAATGGTTCGATTTTACTTATAATCAATAATATAAGGGTTTTTAAAACTGATTTTAAATATGATTTTCTGAAAAAAGATGTATATTATTTAGAAAATATTATTTCAGAATTAGTTCAAGATTCTTATAATTTTAATTTATCAAAAGTTGATATAATAGTAAGTGAATAAAAAATAGATTTATAGAGGTTAATAGAGTTATAATGCAAAATCTATTTAGAACAGTAGATAGAATAATTGATTTATATATAAGTTAATAAACAAAACGTAATAAATGAAATTATAAATATATATTATAATTTTGAATCTATATTAAATAGAAGATAGTCTATTAGATAGGACACAAAAAATTAATATAAGGAGATGTTGCAATAAAAGCAACATCTCTTTTTTAATAATAAAATAAGGAGAAAATAAAATGATAATTAAAATTTGGAAAGAGCAAGATTTAGAGTTAGTAAGTGAACTACCTAAGCAAGTAAAAGAAGTTATAAAAGAAAATGTACAGATTTTAGTAGAAGAGTACAGAGAAGAAAGGACAGAAGAAGACCTTGGAGGATTTATTGCACTAACAGATGAAGAAGGAATAAAAGAACTAAAGGAAAATCTACTAAAAAATAAGATACAATAAAAAATTTCTTAAATGAGTTGAGCATAGAGTTCTCAGATGACAAAGTTGAGGTTGATAAAACTACTTATAATCCATCTCGTATTTGTAGACTATACGGAACAATAGCATGTAAAGGAGACAATATACCAACAAGACCACATAGGCAAGCGAGAATAATTTCAATTAGAGGTGAAGGTGAGATAGTTACTATATCTCAGATAACTAAAATAGTATCTAAACTACAGGATAAACATAATATAAATACTGAAGTAACAGCAGAAATAACCAATAAAAAATTAAAAAATGTGAACAAGAAAAAAGATGTAGCTGAATGGTTAGAAAAATATGAAATACAAGTTTCTCATCGTAAAGAAGAGGCAGATAAAATAATATATGTATTAAAGCAATGTCCTTGGAATGAAGAGCATACAGATAAAAGTGCATATGTTATCCAATATAATAATGGAAACATAGTAGCAGGATGTCATCATAATTCTTGTTCAGAAAATAACTGGAGTACACTTAGAAGTAAATATGAACCTACAAATAAAGTTACTAATGAAAATATCGACAAATATGACGGTAAAAATGAAGATAAAAAAGGTCAAATAGATATATTAATAGATATCGTTGAAGATATAGAAACATATAGGACATCTATGGATGAGACATATGTAACCATCCAAATTAGAGAAAATAATGTAAATGTAAAATCGGAACGTTTTAAAAAATGGATTGTTTCACAATTTTACAATATAGAATCGAAAATACCTACGAATGACAATATAGCTAAGATAATACTACTTTTAGAATCTAGAGCAATGAATGAAGTAAATGAAGTGTTAGTAGAAAGAAGATGCGCTACAGTTGATAATTGCATTTATTATGATTTAAAAGATGATAGCTGTAACGTTGTAAAGGTATCAAGAGATGGTTGGGAAATTATTAAAGATCCACCTGTTATATTTGCTAGAACAAAAACAATGTATAGACAAGTGACACCAGAAAGAAATGGTAATCTTGATATATTAGATAAATGGTTTAGATACAAAGATGAAAACCATTTAATACTTCAAAAAGTAATATTAGTAGCTTCACTTATACCAAACATAGCAAGACCAATACAAGTACTACATGGAGAAAAAGGTTCATCTAAGACGAGTACAATGAAGCTGGTAAGAGATATAATTGATCCAGCAATCGTTCCAGTAGTATCTATCCCTAAAACAATAGATGATTTAGCAGTATATATTTCAAAGAACTATGTTCCTTGTTTTGATAACATAGATACAATAAGTAATCAAGTTAGTGATTTATTATGTATAGCTGTCACAGGTGGTGGACACACAAAGAGAAAGTTGTATACAGATGATGAAGAGCAAGTTATGTTCTTCCAAAGATTCATAGTATTAAATGGAATTAATGTGGTAGCAACAAGACCAGACCTTTTAGATAGATGTATATTATTAGAACTAGAAAGAATACCTCCAAATGAGAGAAAAGAAGAAAAAGTACTTAGAGAAGAGTTTGAGAAGGACAAACCTATAATACTAGGTGCAATATTTGAAACACTATCTAAAGCAATGAGTATATATGACCAAGTCGAGTTAAATAACTTAGGTAGAATGGCAGATTTCACAAGATGGGGATATGCAATAGCAGAAGTTTTAGGTATAGGAGGAGATAAGTTTTTAGAAGCTTACTTGAATAACCAAAATAATGCTAATATAGAAGCTTTAGAATCTCATCCTGTAGGATTTGCAATGTATAAGTTCATGGAAGACAAGACTGTATGGTCGGGTTCACCTACAAAACTTTTATCTGAATTAGAAATAGTTGCAGGTTTTGAAAAGATAGATACCACAAATAGTAATTGGGCTAAAACACCAAATGTATTATCAAGAAGATTGAATGAGATAAAGAGCAATTTACTAGATGTAGGTATTGAATTTGAAAGAAGTAAAGGTAAAAACAGAGAAATCAAAATAACTAGAATGTAATAAATTTAAAAATGTACTAGGGGTATTTTAGTATTCCTAGTATATATAATCATAATTTGGAGGATAACTATGGATACTGTGACAATGGAACAGATAAATGGAGATGAAATAATAAATATACTAAGTGATATAATTCAAAAACACATAATAAAGACTAATGAAGAAAATGGAGGAGATGACAATGAGTAAAAAAGTAGCAATATATTGTAGGGTATCAACGATAGAACAAGCTGAAGAAGGTTTATCAATTGATAGTCAATATCATAATATTAAAGAATACTGTAAGAATCAAGGTCATGAAATCTATAACCTTTATGAAGATAGAGGAATAAGTGGAAAGAATATAACAAATAGACCAGGAATAAAACAATTGCTAGAGGATGCTACTAAGAATAAGTTTGATTTAGTAGTTGTTTGGAAATTAAATAGGATAAGTAGAAAATTACTAGATATACTTAATATAGTAGACTTACTAAATAAGCATAATATAGCATTTCGTTCATTAACAGAGAACTTTGAAACAGAAACACCATCAGGTAAACTTCAACTTAACATAATGGGAGCAATAGGGGAATTTGAAAGAGAAACTATTGCTGAAAATGTGAAGATGGGATTATTAGCAAGAGCAAGAGAAGGAAGATGGAATGGTGGTGTAGTTTTAGGGTATACCCTAAAGCCAAATTTAAAGATTAGTTTACAAGTATGTTTATAAATAAAAGATTTATTGCATGGTTAAATCATTATTTTATAATAGCATAAATATTCTGACAATAAAAGGCTTTTATTGGAAAAAAATACAATTAATATAAAAATAGAAAATATAAGAAATTAAGGTATAGTTAATTAAGAGAGGTATATTTATGAAGAAGAAAAAATTATTAAAATTTATATCTAGTATAGCGATGGCACTTATGATTATTTTTTCAAATACATTAAATATTTTTGCAAATGATATTTATAATAATTTAGAATCGAGCATTATAAAAGAGACTGAAGATATTGACTTAGAAGAAGAAAAAATAGTAAAGATTGAACTAGATAATAAAGCAAGAAATATATTAGGAATTGAATATATAAAGGTTAAAATAAGTGCAAGTTATGACTCAAAGAATAAGATGCATGTATGGAATTTCAATGTTGATATACCAACATCTATATTTGTTAAGCCTCCATTAAAGTTAAAAGTACAGATACTAAGGTCAAATACAGAAAATGGTACTTATAGTAACTATGGTATATTAAAGGATTTTGGAAATGTAAACACTATAAAAAACTATAAGCATTCTGTTCCAGCTAAAACAGGATATTATAAAGTTAAACTTATATCTCAACTAAAGCCAGATGGATCAAATTCATATTTACCAGCTAAAACAGTAAATACTTATTATGGATTGCTAAATAGAACTGGAAATTTATGGAATGAATCATATACAGATAAAAAATCAGGAAAAACATTAGGTAAACCTAGAGCTGATTATGTAAAAAATACTATACATAAAAGGCCTAGTAATTTAAACACAACATATTATAATGAATATAAGCGTAGATATGGAGTAACTTTAAATTCATCATTATATGATGTTCATCACATAAAGCCATTAGCATATGGTGTAGATAATAGTTTTTCTAATTTAATACATTTACCAAAATCAATTCACAAAACTGTTACTAGCTGGTTTAGTGGATACTAATAATTAAAAGGATAATAAAATGAGTATATTAAAATATTATATATCAACTGAATATCCAGTTGAATTAAGTAATGAATTAAAAGATCATGTGAGTATATATTCTAAACGAAAAAGTAATAATAAATTAATTATTTTGAAAGAATTAGACTATATAAATATAAATATAAGAAATTTACTAAAAAACAATTTTGTATATGAGGTAGAGTTTGAAAAAACAAATACGTATTTGCAAGAAAAAGTTATAGAGTTAATCAATAAAATAATAAAGTGTAATATATTTAATGGATTTAATGCGATTGAAATTTATTGTAATGAAGATAATGATTTAGAAAAAGTTAATTTAAAAATAAAAGATGTAGATGAAAATATTTTTTTTGAAAAAAATACACTAATAACAATAGGTCAATTCAAATTAGAGAATATAAATACTTTATTAGTAAATGAAAAAAATATAAAAATATTAGCTATGAAAAAGGTTCAGAATTATTTTATATTAGATATTTTATCTGAAGTTAGGTTTATTTATAATAATCAAGATGAAATTGAGGAGATTGGTACATCATTATATATTGAAAATATAAATGTAAATGATTTAAATCTTGAACTATACTCTAGTCACAATATTTTTATATTAGAAAATAATGATTTAGAAGATAGAAAAAATGCATTTGACTCAATGATATACTTAAAATATAAGGAAGAAAATCTTATTAATGATAATATGAAAAATATATGTATAACTAGATTAATATATCTCTTAGAAGAAAATTTAGACAAAGTAGATAGTTTAAAAATAGAATTTGAAATTGATGGAGCTATGAAAGTATTTGAAATGTAATATATATAATGTATATAAAGCTGGAAACTGTGTCTATAAAGTATTTGTTTCAACCTTATTGAGTTGGTAAGGTATATTATTTCTTAAAAAATAAGGCTTAAATTAAGCCTTATTTTTTTCTATAAAATTCTCAAGCCAAAGTTTAGATTTTTCATTATTAGTAAAATGATTTTTAAACTCATGATTTAGTAGAATTACCTAATGAGGGAAAGAAAAGAAAGAATACTAGATTAGAAATAAATGAAAAAGAGGCAAATACAGTAAGAAGAATATTTGAACTATACAGCCAAGGTCATGGATACAAGGCAGTAGTAAATAGAGTAAACAAGGAAGGTCATAAGACGAAAAGAAATGGTTTGTTCGCAGTAAGTACAGTAAAGGAGATACTTCAAAATCCAGTATAAATTGGTAAGATAAGGTACAATGTAAGGCAAGATTGGAGCAAGAAAAGAAGAAATAATATAAATGCAAATCCAATACTTTCAGATGGAATACATGAACCAATAATTGATTTGGAAACATGGAATAAAGTACAAGTAATACTAAAGGAAAGAAGTAAGAAACATAATAAGGTCTACGATTGTGAATTTCCTTTAACTGGAATACTAAGGTGTCCTGTATGTGGAGCAGGAATGACAATTAGTAGGTCTACTGCTAAAAGGAAAGATGGAACTAGAAGAATAAATGAATACTATTCTTGTGGAAATTGGAAGAATAAAGGAACAGCAGTATGTAATTCAAACTCAATAAGAGTAGAATTAGCTGATGAATATGTACTAAATAAGATAATGGAACTAATCAATGATGAAACTATATTAAGGAAGGTAGTAGATAATATAAATCAGAATAAATCTACTAAGTTAAAACCAATACTAGAGCACTTAGAACAGATAAATAAAGAGATAGAGAAACTAACAAGTAAGAAGAATAAAAACATAGAACTATTTGAAGATGGAATATTAGATAAAAGTGAGTTGTCACCAAGAATAAAAGTAATAAATGATGACATTGAGAAACTAAAATACAGAGAGCAAGAGTTAAAACAAGATCTTCAACTAGCAGAAGGAGATCCAATACCATTTGAGATAGTAAATGAAGTAATGAAAAGATTCAAAGAAGTATTCTTTGAAATGAGTACAAGTCAACAAAGGAAACAACTAATACATCTACTAGTTTCAAAGATAACAATAAATAAAGAAAGAGAAATAGATAGCATAGAAATACAAATAAATGATGATGTGATAACATACTTAATGAAGGATAGGTTACCTAAAGAACAAGGTAACCTATCCTTTTTACATTTACTTGGAATGAATTGTATAAATCTGAAAATAGTAATATAATAAGTATGATAGTTGAATAGTGGGAGTTTAAAATTGAAAATAGAAGAATTAGTGAAAGTAATACAAGAAAGCAGAGAGTTATTTGGAGAAAATGAGTTAGCATATCTTTCATTAACTAGCAAGAATGAATCAGTAATAAGGGATAGAATAGCATACAAGTTACACTTAGAGTTAAAGAATTCAATTGTTGCGAGGGAACACAGCATAAAAGCCATAAATTCTAGAATTGATTTAGCAGTATTAGAAAATAATGATATAAAGGATATAATTTGAAATTAGGTTAATGAATAAAGGGAGTTGAGAAGGAGAGGGTTGATAATACTGTCATTTAAGTAAGCCTTTATAGATAGAACTTTAGTGATAAATTATATGTGGAATTGGTATATAAATAATATTAGTAATTTAATGTTAAAAGTGTTAATTTATGAAATTATCATTTTTATATCTATAATATAATTGAATCTTTATGTTATTATGTATTTATAAAATAAATTCATTTTGATATATATTATATAAAGTGGAGGAAAATATAAATGAAAATTAATATATTAATTGTTGAAGATGAAAAAGAAATAAGGGAAGGTGTAAGTGAATATCTATCAGAAGTTGGATATAACGTTATAAGTGCAGAAGATGGAATGCAAGCAATAGAATTATTTAAGAATAGTAAAATTGATTTAGTAATTTTAGATATAATGCTTCCCAAAGCTAACGGATTTGTTGTTTTAAATAAAATTAGACAAGAAAGCAATGTTCCAGTAATTATGTTAACAGCAATGAGTGATGATTATACCCAAATTATGAGTTTTGATGAAAAGGCAGACGATTATATTACAAAGCCATTTTCAATAATAGTTTTACATAAAAGAATAGAAGCACTTCTTAGAAGAGGAGTAAAAGTTAGCGAAAATAAAAAGTGGTTCTATGGAGACATAGAAATTGATTTTGAAGGATACTCAGCAAGAAAGAATGGCGAAAATATAGATTTAAAACCTAAGGAAATAAAATTAATAGAGTTATTATTAAAGTATGAGGGAAAGGTTTTAACAAGAGCACAAATCTTAGATAATTTATGGAATATTGAAGAATCACCAAATGATAGGGTTATTGATGTATATATTAAAAATATAAGAAAAAAGTTGTTATTAGATTGTATAGTAACAGTTAAGGGAATTGGATATAAATTTGAGGAGCAATGATGAATAAGTTAAAGTTATTTTCAAAAACATATATATTTACCATGGGGATAATAAGTTTAATAATTTTAATTTCAAATGTTTTAATTTATTTAGCATTACCCAAGGTATATGTGAATAATAAACAAAAGGAAGCTGATAAAATTATTGAAGCTTTAATTGAACAAGTAAGTAAATCTGATAATGAGGAATCATTTAAGATAGCAAAGAATTTTGCTGAAAAATATAATATTCAAGTTTTACTTACTATAGGAGATGAAAAAAGGGTATTTCAAGGTTTGCACAAAGTAGATATATATGTTAATGAAGAGGAAATTACAGAAAACTCTTTAATAATTCCTAATTTAATTGGTGAAAATATTATAGAAAATTTTAATGATGAAAATAGAGAAGTTATAGGTGATGATGGATTCGGTCAATATATTAATATAAATAATTTATCAATAATAAAAAGTAGGGACTTTAAAAAAAGTAATGATGTAAATGGAAGTGCTAAAATAGTAATGGATTTAGAATCATTTACAGAAACAAGAGATGTTATATTAAAAATACTTCCATATTCTATTTTTATAAGCTTGCTTATAGCACTTATTGCATCATATATATATGCAAGAAAAATTACAACTCCAATAAAAGAAATTTGTGATGTTACAAAAAAAATGGAGAATTTAAATAAAGAAGCCTTTTGTAAGGTAGAAACTGAAGATGAAATAGGAATATTAGCAGCTAATGTAAATAGTTTATATGAAAATTTATTAAATACAATTGTATCATTGGAAGAGGAAATAAAAAATGTAAGTGAATCTGAAAAAATAAAGGTGGATTTTTTAAGAAGCGCATCACATGAACTTAAGACACCACTAATGAGTATGAATATAATGATTGAAAATATGTTATATGATATAGGAAAATATAAAAATCATTATATATATTTAGAAAAATGTAAGGATATAGTTAGTGAATTAAGTAAAATGGTTCAGGAAATTTTAGATACTTCAAAACTTAATATAATAAATAATAAAAATGAAAGTGTATTAGATTTAGGTAGTTTAGTTCAAAAGAACATAGAACCATATAAATTAATAGCTAAGTCAAAGAAAATTAATATTAAAATGAATTTAAAAGAGTCTTTTAATATTAAAGTAGATGAAAAATTATTTACTAAAGCAATTTCTAATATTATTTCTAATGCAGTAAATTATACTGATGAAGGAAAGGAAATAAGAATATATATAAAAGATAAAAAACTTATTATAGAAAATGATTGTAAGCCAATTTCAGAAGAACATTTAGCACATATTTTTGAGGCATTTTATAGAGTTGATTTTGATAGAAATAAGAGTAGTGGGGGGAATGGGTTAGGATTATACATAGTTCAACAGATTTTAAAAATGTATAATTTAGATTATTCTTTTAAATCAATATTAACTGGAATGAGTTTTGAAGTTGATTTTAATTAAATATTTGAAATTTGTTCATGTTTAATAAAAAATAAAATAGTTGAAAAATAACGGGTATTAGATTAATAATATCCTTATTTTTTTATAAAAAATAATTTAATTAATACGATTCTTAATGAATTTTATAAATTTAATTTTTTAATTTCATAAATATTTCATATTAGGTTGATAGAATGTACTCAAGTTAATAAACAAGGAGGACATAAATATGAATGTATTTAAGAGATCAATATTATATATAACAAGAAAAAAAATAAAAAGTATTATTATGTTATTTATATTATTTGGAATATCAACGGCAGTTTTAAGTGGAATTTCAATTAAAAAGGCAGCAAATATAGCAAGACAAGATTCAAATAAGGATATGGCAAATACTTTTGAATTACAAGCTAATTTTACGGGTAATTTTGAAGGAACAATTCCAGAAAATTTAATTGATAAGGTTTCAAAGGTAGAAGGTGTTAAGAATTATGATGCAGCAATTCAAGGAGCTGGTTTAGATTTAGAAAATGTAAATTATATAAAACCAGAAAAAAATGCAGTTCAATATAATGATGATTATAAATATGAAAAACTTTTTTCTGTAGAAGCACATAAGAGCTCTGAGTATGATACTAAGTTTATAAGTAAATCATTAAAGCTTGTTGATGGTAGACATATTGTGCCTACTGATAAAGGTAAGGTATTAATTCATAAGGCTTTAGCAGAAGCAAATAATTTAAAAGTTGGAGATACTATAAAGGCTAAAAAGAGTGATGGTGATTTTAATGCATCAACTTTATCTAAAAATGATTATGACCTTGAAATTGTAGGTATTTTTGAAAGTGAAAATACTGAAAGAGTTGGTCACAAATTAGAAATGCCAGAAAATCTTTTAATAACTGATGTAGATACTGTTAAAACTTTATATGGATATTCAGATGGAAATGTAAAATATACAAATGCTACTTTCAATACAGATACTGATGTAGATAAAGTAACATCAAAATTTAAAGATATTCCTGCTGATTGGAATAAGTATACAATAGTAAAAAGTGAAGATACATTTTTAGCTTTATCTAAGTCTTTTGATTCTTTAGATAAGATTATAAATATGGTTTTAATTGGAGCAATAATAGCTGGAATAATAATACTTTCATTAGTGTTAGCATTTTGGATTCAAGGAAGAGTTCATGAAACCGGTATATTACTTTCAATAGGAGTTTCAAAGTTTAATATTATTTCTCAATATATAATTGAATTATTACTTATAAGTATATTAGCTTTTGGAGGATCATATTTCTCAAGCAAGGTAATTTCACAAAATATAGGAAATACAATAGTTGCACAAGCAAGTAAGCAAGCGGTTCAAGACGTTCAAAGTGGATTTGGAGGATTTTCATTAGGAAATGATGTTAATAGTTCTTTAGCAACTCGTACAGTAGATGAAATAGATGTAAAAGTAGATGTTGAAGAATTAATTTATGTATATGTTATAGGAACAGTTATTATCATACTTTCAGTAATGGCATCATCAGTATCAATAATTAGATTAAAACCAAAAGAAATATTATCCAAAATGAGCTAGGAGGAAAATAAATGTCAATTTTAGCATTAAATAAAGTTAATTATTCATATAAAAATGGAAAAAAAGTTTTAAATGATATAAGCATGGAATTTGAAAAAGGAAAATTTTATGCTATTTTAGGGGTTTCTGGTTCAGGAAAAACAACATTATTATCATTACTGGCTGGATTAGATGAACCTAGAAATGGTGAAATATTATATAATAATCAAAATATAAAAGTAAAAGGGTATGAGAATCATAGAAAAAGCAATATTTCATTAATTTTTCAAAATTATAATTTAATTGATTATATGACACCTTTAGAAAATTTAAAGATAGTTAATCCTAAGGCAGATAAGAAAATTTTAAACGATTTAGGATTAACTGATGATGAAGTTAATAGAAACGTATTACAATTATCAGGGGGGCAGCAACAGCGTGTTGCCATTGCAAGAACACTTGTTACAGATTCACCAGTAATATTAGCAGATGAGCCAACAGGAAATTTAGATAGTGATACAGCTGATGAAATTATAGAAATATTAAAAGTAAGTGCACATAAACATGAAAAATGCGTAATAGTGGTTACTCATAGTAAGGAATTAGCTAAAAAAGCGGATGTTGTACTTGTGTTAAAAAATAAAAAACTAATACAGATTAATTAATAAAAATTAATAAGATTTTATAAGAGGTGGCTTAAGTATGGAAGTAAAACATTTTAAAGATATAAATTTAATAAGTAAAGTATTATATGTTATTTCAATAATTATATTAGTATATACATTATTAACTATATATAATTCACATGTATATATATCATCACTTGTAGCATCAAATAGGATTGTGGTAAGTGAAAGTATATTAATGGTAATAACATATTACATTAATTCATCATTACCATATGCATTTTATTCAATAGCAACATTTTCTATGGGATATATTATCAGTGGATTAAATGTTAAAAAGGAAGTAAAAAAAGATATAAAAAGTGATTTAGAAGACTTTGATAAATTAAATAAAGATTTAGAAGACTTTGATAAATTAAATAAAGATGATAATGAATTAGAAGAATTAATAGAATATTTAAAAGATTAACTAGCTGTTAAGGATTAATTTAGAAAACTTTTGATATTCACTTGAGAAAGTTATTATGATGTTAGGGGAATGGGGTAAGATGGTAAAGGATAACAAGCAATTGGATATAAAGTAAGTTTTGAGAAGGAGTATCAGTTAAGGATGCTCCTTCTTCTTTTAGGTTAAGAAATTTTGGAGCAACTATGTTGAATTTGAACATTACTATATAGAATAATATGGGGATGTAGCTCGTAATTAAATTATAATTTTAAAAGTATATTAGAAAAGGAGAAAAGTAATGAGCAAGTTTACAACCTCACTTAACACCGATACGGAGAACCGTATCGCAAGCAAGTGATACGGTTCATTATTATATAGCATTTATCTCTTCATTTATTTGTTCATTGATACTTGAAATTGGTGGGAAAATTTTAAAGAATATAAATCTTATTAAAGGAGATACAATTAATAAATTTAAAGGTATTGCAAAAATAAAGTTTGTAATTAGAGCATTACTATAAGCAGAAATAAAATTAGAATTTAATCCTATATTAGTAATTACTCCAAATAGTGACATCCAAATGACCATACCACATGATGTAAAAAATGACATATATACTCCTACTTTTTTCATATCATCATTTGGCTTTAATATTTTACTTGTAATGATTTTTACAATTTTACCAACTATAAAAATATCTCCTACTAGTGCATATATAAAAGCTAATGGAAACCCTAGTGCTGCATGCTTAAATATATTTAATGAAAATCCTTCAATCATAGCTATATTGATAAATATTTGTAATCCTAATATGAGGTAAATAAACTTTAGAGATAATATATAATTTTGTAAGGGGGAAATAAAGTTGAAAATATTAAAAAATAAATTGGTTTTAGGGTTGGCTTCAATAATAGTTTTGATTTTAACTATATTTAGTTACTCTAAAATAAGAGAATATAATATTTTAAAAGATGTTTTTGTATTTAAAAATGAAAATGTGGTTTCAATTTGGAGAGTAAAAAAGGGTGAAGACATTCACGATTACAATTATAAAATGGAAAGCAATGGTATTGATTTTTTAAGTGATATACTTACAAATTCAAAATTAAAAAAATCCACTATAAATGATTCTCCATCTAATACTTTAGGAAGTTTGACTATTTTACTTGATGGAAATACAAGAGAAGTAGATGGTGGTACATCATTTGAATTTGAAAGAGGCATAACTTTAACTCCAATAGATAAAGATAGTGTATATGTTTTTTTAGAGATAAATAAACTTAGAAATGATAATAGTTTTAATACAGATGGGGTTATGCAAAAATCTTATATTATAGATTCTGAAAAATTAGTAGAATTTATAAATGAAAATACTTAATGAAATTAAATTGCAAATTCAATTCGCAATTGTTATATAATACGAAGTAAATATACTTTTATAACAAATATTATTAAAGGAGTGGTTTTATGATTATA
>UQQU01000077.1 GCA_900543325.1 uncultured Clostridium sp.
TAGAGAATCCCATTCCCTTCTTTAATCCATGGCTGATACAAGTTGAGTAAGCAATAATGATTGATGGTCCGTTATGTGCTTCTGCTTCAAGCATTGCCTTAACTACTTGGTTCTTATCAGCTCCAATAGCTACTTGTGCAACATAAACATTTCCGTAAGACATCATCATTCTTCCTAAATCTTTCTTCTTAGTCTTCTTACCTGATGCTGCTAATTTTGCCATAGCTGCTGCAGGAGTTGATTTAGAAGATTGTCCACCAGTATTAGAGTAAATTTCTGTATCAAATACTAATACATTTACGTCTTGTCCTGATGCTAATACATGGTCTAATCCACCGTATCCGATGTCATAAGCCCAACCATCTCCTCCAAGGATCCATTGTGATCTCTTAACAAGGAAATCAGCTCTTTCTCTAATTTCTTCAACTAAAACTTTTGCTTCTTCATTTTCAATATTGTTTTCTGCAAGTATTGCTTCAACTTCTCTCGAAGAAACTTTTGAAAGTTCTCCGTTATCTTTATTCTCTAACCAGTTCTTAAATACTTCTTTATATTCTTCAGCTATATCCATAGAAATTAAGCTTTCCATATTTGAAGTTATTTTCTTTCTCATTTGATCAGCTGCTAAGAACATACCATATCCGAATTCTGCATTATCTTCAAATAATGAGTTAGCCCAAGCTGGTCCTTTACCTTCATGGTTCTTAGTATATGGTGTTGAAGGTGCTGAACCTCCCCATATTGATGAACATCCAGTTGCATTAGCAATCATCATTCTATCACCGAATAATTGAGTTACTAATTTGATATATGGAGTTTCTCCACAACCAGCACATGCTCCTGAGAACTCGATAAGTGGTTGTTTAAATTGACTATCCTTAACTGTCTTACCTGGAGTTAAGTGTTCTTTGTTTGATACTTCTTTTGATACTGAGAAGTCCCAATTTGCTACTTCTTTTTCTACTTGTGTTCCAAGTGGCTTCATTTCTAACGCCTTACCTGGTGCTGGACAAATATCAACGCAGTTGTTACATCCAGTACAGTCTAATGTACTAACTTGAATTCTGTAGTTTAATCCTGCTAATGTTTTACCAGTAGCTTTCTTAGTTTCAAATCCAGCTGGTGCTTTAGCTAATTCTTCATCAGTTACTAAAACTGGTCTAATACATGCATGTGGACAAACGAAAGCACATTGGTTACATTGAATACATTTTGCCATATTCCATTCTGGAACATCTGTTGCAACACCTCTTTTTTCATATGCTGCAGTTCCTGCTGGGAATGTACCATCTTCTAATCCATTAAATGCACTTACTGGTAATTTATCTCCCTCTAAAGCATTCATAGGATTCATTATGTTCTTAACGAAATCTGTTACTTCTTTAGTTTCTACTTTAACTTCATCAGTAGCAGTCTTCCAACTTTCTGGTACATTGATTTTAACTAATGAATTCATACCAGCTTCAACAGCTTCGTAGTTCATGTTAACAACTTTGTCACCTTTCTTACCGTAAGCCTTCTTAATTGAAGCCTTTAAGTATTCAGTTGCTTCTTCTTGTGGTATAATTTCTGCTAATTTAAAGAATGCAGATTGCATTATCATGTTAATTCTTCTACCTAATCCTATTTCAGAAGCAATCTTAGTTGCATTAACTGTATAGAAGTTAATTTCATTTTCAGCTATATATCTCTTCATTTTAGCTGGTAATTTTCTTTCTATTTCTTCTTCGTTCCAAATAGTATTTAATACGAAGTTACCACCTTTTTTAAGTCCTTTTAATAAATCATATTGATTTACGTAAGCTTGTACGTGACATGCTATGTAATCAGCCTCATCAATAAGATAAGTTGATCTTATTGGTGTATCTCCAAATCTTAAGTGAGACATAGTAACCCCACCAGATTTCTTTGAGTCATATGCAAAGTAAGCTTGTACGTATTTATCTGTGTTTTCACCTATAATCTTGATAGCTTGCTTATTAGCCCCAACTGTACCATCTGATCCTAATCCCCAGAACTTACATCTAACTG
This sequence comes from uncultured Clostridium sp., assembly GCA_900543325.1. Taxonomy (GTDB): domain Bacteria; phylum Bacillota; class Clostridia; order Clostridiales; family Clostridiaceae; genus Clostridium. Next base: position 2,032 of record UQQU01000077.1, read on the forward strand.
TTCCTGGCGTAGCTATTCTTAATTCATCTTCTACTGGAATTGAAGTGAAAGTAACATCATCTTCTATACCAACCGTAAAGAAGTTCTTAGAATCTTCTTTCTTTAAGTTATCAAATACAGCTTTAATATCTGAAGGAGTAACGTCCTTAGAAGCTAATCCGTAACGTCCACCAACTATCTTAGGTGCGTTTTCTTTTCCATAGAATGCAGAACATACGTCTAAGTATAATGGTTCACCATTACATCCTGGTTCCTTAGTTCTATCAATTACACAAATCTTTTCTACTGATTGTGGTATAACTTTTAATAAATGTTCTACTGAGAATGGTCTGAATAAGTGAACTTTAACTAATCCATACTTTTCTCCTCTAGCATTTAATTCATCTATAGTTTCTTCTATAGTTTCAGTAACTGAACCCATAGCAACAATTATTTCTTTAGCATCTTCTGCTCCATAATAGTTAAATAATCCATAACTTCTTCCTGTTTTTTCTTCCATTTTAGCCATGTATTCTTCAACTATTGGAATTATATTATTATAGAATTTATTTGAAGCTTCTCTAGTTTGGAAGTAAATATCTGAGTTTTGAGCAGTTCCTCTTGTAACTGGATTGTTTGGAGTTAATGCTCTACTTCTGAATTCCTTTAAAGCTTCTCTATCAAGCATTTCTGCATAATCTTCATAGTCTAAAACTTCAACTTTTTGTATTTCATGTGATGTTCTAAATCCATCAAAGAAGTTTACAAAAGGTAATCTTCCTTTTATAGCTGCAAGGTGAGATACTGGAGCTAAGTCAGCTACTTCTTGTACTGAACCTGCAGCAAGCATTACACAACCTGTCATTCTTGCTGCCATAACGTCTTGATGATCTCCAAATATTGATAATGCTTGAGATGCTATTGCTCTAGCACTTACATGGAATACACCAGGTAATAATTCTCCTGCTACTTTATACATGTTTGGTAACATAAGTAATAAACCTTGTGATGCAGTGAAAGTTGTTGTTAATGCTCCAGCTTGAAGTGAACCGTGGAATGTACCAGCAGCCCCTGCTTCTGATTGCATTTCTACAACATTAACTGTTTGTCCAAAAATATTTTTCTTCCCTTGAGCAGCCCATTCATCAACAACTTCTGCCATTGTAGTAGATGGTGTTATAGGGAATATTGCAGCTACATCTGTAAAGGCATATGCTACGTGAGCAGCAGCCGTATTACCATCAATAGTCATCATTTTCTTTGCCATGATAATATACCTTCTTTCATCGTAATAAGTGTTTCTAGATAATAATTATTATTTAATAATAATTATACTTACTTTGAAAATATTTTTCTAGTCTTTTTCTTAAAAATCTTATTTAGTATAATTTTGTAATCTTTTGTCACTTTTTAGTATAACCACATACAGTAATTTCTTCAATAGAAAAATACCATGTTTATACATTTATTTTTTTAATGATTATTAAAAGATTTTTCAATGATTATATTTATTCTTTTATTAACTATCTTTTAGATTAAAATTCTAATAAATTTCAAATCATATTGAATATACCTAATAATACTATCTATATATCCCTTATACAATAAGGCACTTTTTTTATATATAGTATCAAAAAAGATACTAAGTATATAGATTTAAACCATTAGATATGTTATTATTTATAAATGTACTCTAAAAGGAGGTTTCATAATGAATAAAACACTTTCTTTTCATAATGATTGCCATATTAAGAATCGTTGTGCTAAATATGATACATGCCCTATGATTCTTGTACATAGAATATTATCAGGTAAATGGAAGATTTTAATATTATGGTATTTAAGTAACGAAACTTTGAGATTTAGTGAATTAAAAAGAAAATTACCTGATACTACTCAAAAAATGTTAACTAATCAATTGAGAAGTCTTGAAGAAGATAACCTTATTTTTAGAAAAGTATATCCTGTAATTCCTCCTAAAGTGGAATATGGACTTACTGATATAGGGAAAAAAATAGTTCCTCTTCTGGAATCTATGTATACATATGGAGTTGAATATTCACAAGATAAAAAATCTTCTAAATAGCTAAGTTGTTTTACTTAGCTATTTTTAATTATTATCTAAAAAATTATTATCTAAAAAATTATTATCTAAAAATTATTTCTAAAAAATTACCAAAATTACTTTTAATAGTACTACTTTTATCTTAATTTATTGTTATAATATATTTTATAGAGTATTTATTTATTATGTTACACATATTAAATTTAAGTTTATAATTATCTCTTTGCTTATTTATTGACAATAATTATTGTTGGACTATAATTATTATATAGAAGTTAGAATTAGAACTTATAAATTTAATATTAAATTGTAAAAGGAGATTATTCACATGGCTAACACATTCAAAATAACCGAAGACTTATTTTGGGTAGGAGCTCTTGACCCAAACTTAAGAATTTTTGACATAATAATGGAAACTAAATTTGGTACATCTTATAACTCTTATCTTTTAAAAGGTTCTGAAGGTATTGCTTTATTTGAAACTGTAAAAGAAAAATTCTTTGATGAACATTTAGAAAAAATTCGTTCAATAATAAATTTAGAAGATATAAACTACGTTGTTGTTAATCACACAGAACCTGATCATGCTGGTTCAGTAGAAAAAATATTAGAATATGCACCAAATGCAACTGTTGTTGGATCTGCTCTTGCTATTAAATACCTAAGTGAAATTATTAACAAACCATTCAAAAGTAAAATTGTAAAAGATGGTGAGACTTTATCTTTAGGAAACAAAACTTTACAATTTATTAGCGCTCCACAATTACACTGGCCTGATACTATGTACACATATGTAATTGAAGATGAAACATTAATTACTTGTGACTCTTTTGGAGCTCATTATTGTGATGATCGTATATTAAAAAGCTCTATAGAAGAAGATAAAGAAGAGGATTATGTTGAAGCTTATAATTATTACTTTAGAATGATTATGGGTCCATTCAAACCATTTATGCTAAAAGCAATGGATAAAATTAAAGACTTAAAATTAAATTATATTTGTCCTGGACATGGTTTAGTCTTAGATAACTCAAACATTGAAAAATTTATGAATCTATATAGAGAATGGTGTCAACCTGTAAAGAGAGAAAAGCAAAGTATAGTTATTCCTTATGTAACTGCTTATGGATATACTGAAACTATTGCTGAAGCTATAAAAAAGGGAATTGAAGCAGCTAACTTTGATGTAGATATATTAATGTACAATTTAGTAACTGCTGATATGAATGAAGTACTAAAAGAAATTAATGAATGTAGTGGATTATTACTTGGTTCTTCTACTTTATTAGCTGATACTTTACCTCAAATTTGGACTATTTTATCTTCATTAAACCCTGTAATTCATAGAGGATTACCTGCAAGTTGCTTTGGTTCTTATGGTTGGAGTGGTGAAGCACTTAAAAACATAAATGAAAGATATAAACAATTAAAATTAAATATTGTTTCTGAGCCACTAGGAATATTATTTAAACCTAGTGAAGAAAACTTAGAAGCTGCTTATAATTTTGGTTTAGATTTTGCAAAAAAAGTTTTAAAATAAATAAAAATAAGGAAGGTGTTTATTAATTACATCTTCCTTATTTTTATTTTGATTTAATTTAAAACTATTCTTTTATCTTTATAAAAAACTTTGTAAAATCCATTATTAATGCTGCTATTATAGCAAATCCTAAACAAATTCCAAATTGCACCCATCCAAAAGTTTCTGGAATATTAAATATTCCTCTCACTCCTGGTATCAATACAATAGAATATAAACATAAACATACTACTATTGCTCCAATAGCATATTTATTTTTGAATATACCTAATTTTAATACAGGTATATAATTTGATCTAGCAGGTAATGTTTGAAAGATTCTTGCTAGAGTTACTGTTGAGAAAGCCATTGCAGCCCCTAGGTCCGGTGAAGACAAATCTCCCACATATTGAGCTATTATTACTATAACTCCAATAATACAACCTCTTAAGATTACATCTTTTAATGTTCCTCCTGCAAGTATTCCTTCATTTATATCTCTTGGTTTTTCCTTCATTACATTAGGTTCTGGTGCTTCTAATCCTAATGCTATTGCTGGTAATGAATCATTTATTAAATTTATAAATAATAATTGCAATGCAGTAAATGGATTTGGCCAATTTACAAATACAGCAAATAATATTGCAATTATCGCTCCTAAATTTCCTGCAAACAGATATGTAATAGCCTTTTTAATATTACTATAAACTGTCCTTCCTACTTCTATAGCAGATACTATTGTTGAAAAATTATCATCGGTTAAAATCATTGCAGCTGCATCTTTTGCAACATCAGTACCACTTCCCATACCAATACCTATATCAGCTTGCTTTAATGCCGGTGCATCATTAACACCATCACCTGTCATTGCAGTAATATATCCCTTTTCTTGCCAAGCCTTAACTATACGAATTTTATTTTCAGGTGAAACTCTTGCATATACAGTAATATGTTCTAGTTTATTTTTAAGCTCTACTTCTGATAATGCATCTAGTTCTTGGCCTGTTAGTGATATATCCCCTTCTGTCATTATTCCAATTTCCTTTGCAATTGCTGAAGCTGTTGTTTTATGATCCCCTGTTATCATTACTGTCTTTATTCCTGCACCAATAGCTTCTTTTACTGCATCATAAACCTGTTCTCTAGGTGGATCTATCATAGCCATTAATCCAACTAAAGTCATTTCTACTTCATCTTCTAAACAAGGCACAAAATTATCATCTGGCACATCTTTTATAGCAAAAGCTAATACTCTTAATGCTCTATTAGAAAATTCTTCATTAATTTTTTTATACTGATCTATAATTTTATCATCTATTTCTACTATTTCACCATCGTTTAATGCATATTTTGATCTTGAAAAAACAACATCTGGTGCTCCTTTAGTAAACATAATTGCATTTCCATTGATAGAGTTTACAGTAGACATTAATTTCCTATCAGAATCAAAAGGTATCTCGCTTAATCTATCATATTTCTCTCTTAATTCCTTATAGTCTATCCCTCTTTTAGTTGCAAAATGAAGAAGTGCAATTTCTGTTGGATCTCCTATTTCCTTTCCCGCCTCTGTTATTTCTGAATCATTGCATAATGTAGATGACAAATTTATTGCTTCAACTTGATCAGAATCATTTCCTTTTTCTTTAACTGTCTCTTTACTAACTCCATACATAAAGAAATCAACAACTGTCATTTTATTCTGTGTCAATGTACCTGTCTTATCTGTACATATAACGCTAGTTGAACCCAATGTCTCTACTGCTGGCAATTTCCTTATTATAGCTTGTTTCTTTGCCATATCTTTTGTTCCTACTGCAAGTACAATAGTTACTATTGAAGATAAAGCTTCTGGTATAGCTGCTACTGCAACTGCTATAGCAAACATAAATGAATCAAATATTAGCATACTCATATTTTTTCCTGAAATATACCCTCTAATTACTTGAACTATAAAAATTAGAGCTGCTAAAATCATTATTATTATTCCTAATTTTTTACCAAAATCATCAAGCTTAGCTTGAAGAGGTGTTTGTTTATTCCCTGCAGTCTCTAATAATGTAGCAACCTTTCCCACTTCTGTGTTCATACCAGTTGCTGTAACCACTAAAGTTCCTCTTCCATAAACAACAGTAGCACCACTGAAAACCATATTTCTTTGGTCACCAATCCCAACCTCTTCTCCTATCTTCTCACTATGCTTTAATACAGCTTCTGCTTCACCAGTGAGCATTCCCTCAACAACTTTAAGTGTTTGTGCCTCAATTATTCTTCCATCTGCCGGTATATAATCTCCTGCCTCTAGAAATACTATGTCTCCTACTACTATATTCCTAACTGGAATAGTTTTTTTCTTTCCATCTCTAAGAACTTTTGCATTAGGTGATGATAGTTTTTTTAAACTATCTAAGGAGCTTTCTGCTTTTCTTGTTTGAGTCACACCTAACACAGAATTTAAAATTACTACAACAAATATAATAATAGATTCAACAAATTCACCTAAAAATATCTGAACAATTGCTGCAATAAGTAATATTATTACTAAAGGATCTTTAAAGCTTTCTAAGAACATTTTCCAAATTGGAACTTTGTTAGCTTCTTTTAATTCATTAGGACCATTTTTCTGTAACCTATTTTTAGCTTCTTCTTCCGATATACCATTTATTGTACTTTCTACTTCTTTTAATACATCTGAATACTCTTTTTTATAATGCATCTTAACTCCCCTTTCTTCTATTACTTCTAATATAGTATTTACTATAATTAGAAATTATATTAGCAATATTAAGATTCACTATTTGTAAATAATATTATTTTAAACTTCCAGATCTAATTATTGATATCAGCAACCATAAACCTAAAATTGCAGAAACAAAATATCCACCCATTCCAATAACTGATATTCCATATACTTTAGGTTCTGGATTTGTATTAATTATTAATGATGAGGCAACAACCATTCCTGCTATAACTAAAGAAAAGGCTAATCTATTAACCATTTTATTTAATACGTCTATATATTTATCTTTATCTTCTAGTACAATATTTACCTTGCCCCTTCCTTTAATTAACGTATCTGATAAAGTTACAAGCTTTGATGGTATATTTAAAGTATCTCTTGTTAGCTTATATCCCTTTAATAAATAATCATTCATATCAAATTGTGATAAAAAATACTCCTTATAATAATCTTTAACATATGGAATAACTAAGCTTATAATATTAAGCTCCGGCGAAAGTTCTGTAACTAATCCTTCAACAATTACCATAGTTCTTATTAACATGGTAAAATCACTTGCTAGTCTTAAATTATTTCTCTTTGCAATAGAAGATATTTCTTGAAATAGAACTGATATTTTTATATTCTTTAAAGATGTAGTATAATAATTTCTAAAAATATACTCTATATCTTTGTATAATATTTCCCTATCAACTTTTCCACTCTTTATTCCTATACTCATAACAAAATCAGTTAGCTTATCTATATCTTCATTTGCAACAGCTGCAATGGCACTATTTAATTCACGTTGTTTTTCATCAGATAACTCCCCTACTATTCCAAAATCAATGAAGCATATCTGTCCATCTCTTATTAATATATTTCCTGGATGAGGGTCCCCATGAAAAAATCCATCTTTTAATACTTGCTTAAAATAGGAAACTGTTAACTTTCTCGCTATATCTTCCTTATCATAACCTAGTATTTCAATAGACTCCTTATCATTAATTTTAAATCCATCTATACTCTCTAATGTTAAAACCTTATTTCCTGTATATTCCTTTATTATATAAGGTGCATATATACATGGTATATCTTTGTTTAACCTCTTAAATTTCTCTATATTTGCAGCTTCAAAATTAAAATTTAACTCTTTCTCAGTAGATAATTTAATCTCCAACAAAATTTCTTTAGGATTTACAACAGAATCTTTAAAGATCTTGCTAAATTTTTCACTTAAATTTAATAAAATATCAAAATCTATCTCCATTTTTTCCTTAATATTAGGCCTTTGAATTTTTATTACTACATCCTCTCCACTCTTCAAAATACCTCTATATGCTTGTGCTACCGAAGCTGATGCTATTGGATTTTTATCTATAAATAAGAATTCATCTTCTATTTCTTTAGAAAATTCGTTATAAAATACTTCAGCCATTTTTTCAAAATCTTCTGCAGGAACATTATCTTGTAATTTTGATAATTCTACTATATATTCTTCATGGACTAATTCCGGTCTTGTACTTAATATTTGACCAATCTTAATAAATGTTGGCCCTAATTCTTCAAAGGCTTTTCTAAGATTTGCAGGGGAATTTTTTATTTTATCTTCTTTTTTACCTAAAAGATATCCTAATCCATAATTAGTAAATACTTTTAATATTTCTTTGAATCTATTAACAGAATTCCCCTCCATCACTTACCTCCAATATAATGTTCTAATTTTCTTCTTCTTTATTCACTAACTTTTCCAACTTATAAACTCTAGCTTTTAACATTTCATACTCATCTCTTAAAACATAATTATTACTTTCTATATTGCCTATATTATTATTAGCTCCACTTGAAAAATTTTCGTTTTCCTTTGTCTTTTCTTTAAATGTTCTTTTTAATTCTTCTCCTAATTCCTTTCCTTCATCTATTGTTATCTTTCCTTTTTTCACAAGATCATCTACTACTTCTGTTGCCTTTTCGTATGTGCTAGCTACAGCTCCTACACCAAATAGTAAAACTTTTTTTATTTCATCCATCATTTTTACCCTCCAAATTTAATTATAAATAATTTTTCTTATTTTAATTATTTACAATAATCTATTTTTTATATCTAATATATACTTATGTGATTAACCTTAAAATATATTCTTAGATATAATAAAAGTTAGCTATTGCTAACTTTTATCATACTTTATTCAACCTTTAAATCTCCTGATACACTAGCTGCATTTTCTAATTTAAAAGAATCCTTATTTTTTTCATTCTTAAAATAAATATTTCCTTCAACCTTAGTATCATCTAATATTAATCCATTACTCTCAACATATATATCTCCTTTAATTTTACCTCCCTTAATAGTTGTATCATTACTTTTTACAACTAATTTGGGAACACTTAAAGTATAATTGTTGATAACATTATTACTATTATCTATATAAAATAAATTTAACTTTCTTCCTACATGAGTAACTTTATTTCTTTCGGTAGTATCTGTCTTTGAGAAATCTCCTTCCATTGTAAGCTCATTATTAGCCTCAATATTATTTTTTATTGTTATACTATAATCTTCTTTTAAGGCTATAGCCAATTCTTCTTCATTTCCAACCATTAATGTTCCTTCAAATTCATCCTTTTCATTATTTTCTTCAATTGTATCTTCATTTGACTTTTCATTTATTTTATTATTAACTTCATTACACCCTATAAAAAGACTTATTACTAATAAATATAGTACTGTATAAAGTTTAAACTTCATTAAATTTATCCTCCTAAATTATACTTGAGATAAAATTAAGGTTCTTATTCATTACTTTTATTTTTCCTATATAATCATCATTTATTCTAATTATCTAAATTATCACTTTATTTTTTCCTAAAAAAACAGTAATTACAAAGTAATTACTGTTTTCTATAATCATCATATTAAATTCTATAACCTGCAGCTCTCAATCCACGCTTATAACCAGCCCTATATGCAGCCCTTATTGCATCTCTTGCTCCAGCTTCATATCCTTCATTATACCCATCTTTTTTACCTTTTAAATAATATTTTTTGTTTTCCCTATATCTTTTATCTTCATCTAATGTACTACTCTCATTATTAATACTAGAATCTTTATCCAAATTAGTATCTTGATCTGAATCAAAATAATTATATCTATAATCTTCTTCGGAATCACAATATTTATAATTACAATCACAAATATCATCTAGCTTTGTAACATCATCTGAATCCCAATATTGATCACTACAATTTAGCTTTTCTTCTGAAGTTTCACCATTATCTGAATCTGAGTATTCCTCTTCATCTTCACAATTAACTTCCATTATTTCATCTTGACAATTAACTTCCATTATTTCATCTTCATTTGAAGTAATATATTTCTCTGATCCTGTACTATATTCTAAATCATCATAATCTTCATTAACTTCGCTGCCTTCATCTAAATCTTCCTCCTCTGATTGAGGATACTCATCACTTTGATTTAAATCTGTTTCTGATGAAAAATCATCCTCTTCATCACTCCACATATAATTTTCTTTTAGAACTTCATATTCCTCGTCTATTTTTTGAAAATTCTCCGGACTTTCATTTTTTGATAAGTCTTCCACATTATCATTTTCAAAAAATCTTCTGTCCATAATTATATCTCCTTTGAATATTTTTATAATTCATTATATGAAACATAAAAATAATTGCTATCATTTTAATTAAGGATTTAGCTTATTGCTTTCCATCTCCTAAATAAGAAAATTAATATATTATCTTCTTCATCAAAAAACTTTTATAAATTTAGTGTTAATTTTTATATTATACTTATCTTACGTAAAGCATAATCCATAGCCCCTTGAAGGTTGCTAGAATTCTTTCCTCCTCCTTGAGCCATAAACTTACTTCCTCCACCTCTACCATCAATTAAGCTTATTGCATCTTTTAATAAGTCACTCATTGATATATTATTAATATTTTTAGATGCTGCAAATATTAAATTTGCTTTATCTTCAGATTTTATTGCAAACAATACAATCATATTATCATTTAATGTAATTTTCTCTGCAATTTTAGATATATATTTTATATCACCACCATCATATATTTTTGTTACCACACATACATCCCCTATGGATTTTGCTTCTTTTATCATATCTTTAATTTGATATTCGCCAATTTCTGATTTAATTTGCCTATTCTCATCTAATAAATTTTTCAAATCATTTGAAAGTTTATTTATTGAATTTATTGCATCATCTTCACCACAGTTTAAAAACCTACAAATTCTATTTCTAAATTCATCTTTCTTAAAATAATCATTTATTGCTCTTTTTCCTGCTAAGTATTCAATTCTTGTAGCACCTTTATGTTTTTCCCATCTTTTAATTTTTATAGCTTGAATATCTAATGTTCTGCTAGGATGCACTCCACAACATGCATTAATATCTAAATCCCCTATTTTTACAATTCTTATTTGTTCATCTGTATTAGGTAAATCTCTTCTTATCTTGATTTTTTTCAATTCTTTTTTAGATGGAGTTAAAAATTCAACCTTTATATTTTCTTGTATTATTTCATTTGCCATTTTTTCAGCTTTTCTAATAGTTTCCTCATCTAAATATCCTTGAATATCTACAGTGCTAATTTCTTTACCTACATGAACACTTACTGTATTAGCATTAAATAAAGTAAAAAAGCATCCTGATAAAACATGTTGCCCTAAATGTTGTTGCATTCCATCTAATCTTCTATCCCAATCAATTTTACAATTTACTCTATGTATTTTTATTGGCTTTGTTTCTGTTACATGATATATTTGCCCATTTTCTTCCATAACATTAATTACTTTATGATTATCTATATATCCTAGATCACAATGTTGTCCTCCTCCCCCTGGAAAGAAAGCTGTTTTATCTAATTTTACATAATATAAATTATCCTTATCTACTATCTCTGTTATTTCGGCTATAAACTCCTTTAAGTATTGATCTTCATAATATAACTTCTCCATAATTTTACCTCCAAAGTAAAAATTTATTGATATTTTTTAAATTTTATATTAGTTTTTTTTATGTTTCAATATATTTGCACTCACTTTCTATTTTTTGACAAATGTTTGTGTTATAATATATTTATATTTACAATATATCCATTTAAATTCTTATAATATCTCATAAATTACATTAATATGCAAGAAATTTGACATATAAAAATATCTATAGTATATATATTTAAACATTATACTTTTTAATTTTATGATGGAGGTGAATGTTTCTGTTTAAAAGAAGTATATCTTGTGTTTTAGCAATGACTATATTTTTATCTTCTGTAATTACTATTACACCATATGCTACTACACCACAAGATACAATTAACGAAAATTTATCAAAATATAAACAACTCGATAGTGAAATTTTAGATTTAGACTCTAAGATAGAAGAATTAAACACTGAAATAGCTACTATTAATTCTAAACTTACTGAAAACAAAGAGGCTATTACTTCTATTGAAAATCAAATTGAATCTACAGAATCTAAATTAGAACAAACAAAAGAGGAAATTGAAGAAGCTCAAATAACTCTAGATAACAGAGTAAGAAATATGTATAAAACTAATATATCTTCAAATATGATAGTTAGTATTATAACATCAACTAGTATTTCAGAATTATTTTCTAGGATTCAAGCTATATCTAAGATAATTTCTACTGATAAGAAAATTCTTATTGATATAAATGAAAAGAAAGATTCATTAAATAAAGATATAGAAACTTTAAATACTAAAAACAATGAATTAAAAACATTACAAACAACTATAGAAAATGACTTAAAAGTAGTAGAAGAAAAAAAACAAGAACAAGAAGAATATTCCGATAAACTAAATTCAGAAAAAGAAGCTGTTTTTGCTATTATAGAGGAGAATGAAAAAACTTTAATTTCAAAACCTCTATCTATTGCTAATTCATCAACTGCTTCAGCATCCGAATTGCAAGATGCTATTGATACATTAAACTCTTATATTCCACTATTAAATAGTTCAACAACTATTAATATGGCTAAAGAAGGTATTAGTAATGCTAAAGCAAGAATATCAGAACTTAATACACCTACAGTTCCAACAACTAGTACTGAAGTTGGTACTGCAATAAAAACATTAATAATGGAATCTACTGCCTATTATGGACATGGTATTACGGCTTCTGGTTTAAAGCCAGTTAGAAATCCTGATGGTATTAGTACCATTGCTGTTGATCCTAATGTAATTCCACTTGGTACAAAAGTTTACGTATCCGGTTATGGCCTTGCAATAGCCGCTGATACTGGTGGTGCTATTAAAGGAAATATTATTGATGTATTCCTTAATACTCATGAAGAATGTATGTCATGGGGAAGAAGACAAGTTACTGTACAAATATTAGAATACCCATGATAATTATTTATAGACAAGCTTTAAAAATAAATATCCACCAGCTAAGCTGGTGGTTTTTCATGAGCCCTATAAGGGCAAGT
>UQQU01000078.1 GCA_900543325.1 uncultured Clostridium sp.
ATGAGTTTGTAAAACCGCACCAAAACAAAGTTTTGGGGGTTATGCAATAAACTAATTAATTAATATATAGAGGAGGATTAATTATGAAACATAATGAAAGCATCGGTTGTACTGTTACTGAGTGCAAATTTCATTGCCAAGAGGATAATTATTGTACATTAAATCACATTCAAGTGGTTACTCACACTAGTTATGCATCTAGCAAAGAATGTACCGATTGTGGTAGCTTCGTAAAAAAATGATACTGCTTATATAAAGGGTAGTCCTAAACTACCCTCTTTTAATCTTTTTACTTAACAATAAATAAATTTTTATTGTTTTAAACATACTAAATATTATTAATAATTTTAAGGAGTGAAACAAATGAAAAAAATTGTATGTTTTCTTTTAGCAATATTAACCTTGCCATCTATGCTACTTTGTAGTTTACCAGTATCTGCAACTTGCATAGAAAACCCTTATTCACAATTTATAGATGATCCTTATTATGAAGTTACACATGATTATATTAATGGCATAGTATCTAAGCTCTCTAATCTTCCTGCTTCAGGTAGCGGTTGTATAAATTATTTAGCAGAAGAAATCTTATTACATAGAGCTATATTATTTGCAACTCATAATATAGAAAGCTATTCAAGCAATCCAGAGTTAACTGATATTAGTGATGATATGATTGATAACTATACTGGTGAATTAAAAGAAATGAGAATTGAATTATCTAGGTTAATTGATACTTATGGTAAAAGTAAGGAGCAATTTAAAGAAGATACTGAATATATAAAACAATATAAAGTAATTATAGATAAGCTTCAAAAGGACTTAGCGGAGGTTAAATCTTCTGACAGTAATGAAATATCATATATAAAACAAGCAATTGCAATTTTACAAGCATCTCATGATATTTCAGCACTAGATAATAAATGTGCTAAAAGTGAATTGGTTAAAGAAATTTCTAAGAATGAAGTTACAAATACTGAAGCTTATATTTCTAGATTAAAAACACTTGAAGCAGCATTAAAGTAATAAAAAAGTTAAGAAGTTAAGTAAAAAAACTTAACTTCTTAACTTTTTATTATTATTTCTTAAACTTTAAATTTCTTAAATATCATAGGATATACTCCTATTCCAGTTAAACTTATTAATAAGTATCTTATAAATGAAAATATTGTTCCACTTGGTAATAGAACTTTTAATCCAACTTGTAATGCTAATAGTATTAATATTCCTAATAATACTCTTATTATTTTATTTCCATTACTTGTTTCTACCGAAAAATTAACATATTTCTTTTCAATATATATTCCAATTATGAATCCTAGATAAGTTCCCATTCCCTTAATAAAATCTGCAGAGTGTGCAAAAGTTAATGCAGGAATAAATATTACAAATGTTATTACATATAACAACATTTTATTTTCAAATTTATTGTATAACTTATAACATATTAGAGATGTTAATATCCCCAAAATTCCCCCAACTATAACATCTTTGGGATAATGAACTCCTAAGTATAATCTAGAAAACCCAATTAAAATAATCATTATAGTTGCAATAATATCCATTGCTCTCTTTTTTAAATAAATTGCTATAGCTCCATAAAATGAAGACGCACTTTGAGTATGTCCGCTAGGAAATGAATATCCTGTTGCAGTTTGTTCCCTTAATGTTCTAATACCCTCTTCCCCTATTGGTCTTTTCATTTTAAAAATATCCTTTATTGTATTATTTAAAAGTACACTAGTTAAAACAGAATAGGCTATATATTCTCCAAACTTTTTATCTAATGCCCAATAAACAATTGCTATTATTGATATAATTACTATTTGTTCACCACATATAGTTATAAGTTGAAATAAAAAATCCAAAAATGGATTTGCTATGCTTTGAATATGTCTTAAAATTTCTAACTCCATACTTTCCTCCCCATATTAGCAATTAAAAAGATTTTTTTGTCTCTTTACTTGTGGCTTCTAAAGCATATGCTACATATAATTCTGTACTTATCAATACAGCTCTTTCATCTATATTAAATTTATCATTATGATTTGGATAGTCCCTACCAATTTCTTCATTACCGGCCCCTACAAACACAAATACTCCTGGAATTCTTTTTTGATATATAGAGAAATCCTCCCCCAACATCATTCTTGGTACTTTTATAATATCTTCTTCCGCAAATATTTTCTTAGCGGCATCTAAAGCTGTTTTTACTGCTTCACCATCATTAATTACTGCTGGATGATGTGCAACATCATATTCAACACTTGCAGTTGCTCCATATGCTAATGCTGTACTATATGCAATTCTTTTAATTGATGTTTGAATATGTTTAGCTGTTGTTGCATTAAAACTCCTTATTGTCCCTTCTATTATAGCATCTCCAGAAATAATATTATGTGTTTCTCCTGATTGAATATGACCCACAGTTACTACTGCAGAATTAACTGGATCTATTTCCCTACTAATTATAGATTGTAAATTCATTACTATAGCTGCACAAACTAAAGTTGCATCTACACATTGATGTGGTTTACCAGCATGCCCTGATCTTCCTGTAACTTTTATTGTAAATTTATTTGATGCAGCCATTCTTGGCCCTTCTTCTATAGAAATTTTACCACATTCTATGTCCCCAAATACATGTAATCCAAAAATTTCATCTACATCATCTAAATATCCATGTTCAGAAATTAACTTTGCTCCACATGAATTTTCTTCTGCAGGTTGAAATATAAGAATAATCTTTCCTGGAATACTATCCTCATATTTTTTTAATATCATAGCTGCACCAAGTAATGATGCCATATGTGCATCATGTCCACAAGCATGCATTATTCCTTTATTTTCTGAAGCATACCTAACATCTGTATTTTCTTGTATCCTTAAAGCATCCATATCTGCCCTTAATGCAATTACTCTACCATCTCCTTTACCAATGGTAGCAATTACTTCTGTTTTTATTCCCTCTTCATATTTAACACCTATTTTATCTAACTCTTCTTTAATCCTTTTAGATGTTCTATATTCTTCCATACTTAATTCAGGATACTTATGAAAATCCTTTCTTAATGAAATTATATAATTACTTATAAGTTTTGTTTCTTTTAAAATATCCATAATTAATCACCCCTTTTTAAATTATATATTTTTTTGTAAATATTGTATATTATTTTAAATAAATCATTTAATTATTTGTAAATATATGGTAATATTTTTATGTTAAGTAATTTATGTGAGGTGAAATTATGAAAAGAAAACTATTAATTTTAAGTTGTACTGTTGTTTTATGCTTATCCTTAACATCCTGTGGATTAAAAAGTGCAATTACCGGGGATAAAACAGCTAGTACTGATGATTCAAAGGCTACAGAAACTGTTTCTGAAAATCAAGATGACGTAACAAATAATGAGACTACTAATGAAAATACTAATACTGCTTCTGATGAAGAAACTTCTGATGATGCAATTTTAACTAATAATAATTCATTTGTAGAAAATAACTCTTCTACTTCTGATGTTACTCCAGATAAATCTGCAATTTCATCAACTACTAATACAGTCAATAGAGATTGTAGAGTTTTTTACTTTAATAAAGTAGATCTTAAAACTTATTGCATTGATACAAATGTGACAGTTACTGATAATGCCTTTGTTACTGCATTAACAGAAAAATTATATTCAGCTCCTAATAATAATAATAACTTTGTTGTATTATCTAAGGATTATGGAGTAAGCTCTGCAACATTAAATTATGATACTAATGTCTTAACTGTTGTATTTAATGAAAACTTTATTAAAGATATGGAACTTTCTACTGAAATAGCTAATGGAGTTATAGGTGCAGTAGTAAATACTTATGGGTATAATTATGGTGTAGATAAAGTTGCTGTTTATTTTGGCGATGAATTATATACTGGACTTGATGGAACATCAGCTACTGGATATTCTACAGTAAATTATAGTAATGTATTAAAACTTGATTAATAAATAATTAAGCAGTAAATAGGTTAACATAACTTTTAATCTATTTACTGCTTAAATCCTAATGATTTTTCATAGTTGTAAAGAAATTTCTTTTTATTAATAAAAACTCTTCCATATCATTTAAAAATTGAAGTAATTGAGCTCTACTCTCAAATTCCTCTCTAGTCTTTGGTAATTCCATTTTCTTAAATTCACTTCTTAAAATATCTAAATCCCTTAATAATAATTTACAATCATTCATTTCACTTATATTTTCTGCAACACATAAAGTAAAATCTGCCATAACATTCATTTGCTCAACAGGTATATTAAATCTCTGAAAGTGTAATCTCATTCTTTTTATTGTATCAAACTGATTAATTCTCATATTTATATAGTCTGTGTAATATGATGAACTTTTAAAAAAGTGGTTATTTACTATCTTATAAGCAGTTTCCTTGCTTTCATATAATCGCTTTTCAACTTCATTTATAATTTTTTGCTCATCAATATCTACTGTATGAGTTATTAATGACTTTGACATTTTGCTTATTATAATTCTATAATGTTCTTCAATCCACTCTTTATCATCCTTGAACTTATCTTCAAGAGAAGGCATAAAAATATTAGCAATTGCAGCTACACCTATTCCAATTATCATTAGTAATATTTCGTTAAAAATTAATGCAATTGTTATATTATCTGCAACTAAAAAATGTGTTGATAAAACTACTGATGGTACCATTCCTTCTTGCACTTTTAATCTTGAAGTAAGTGGTATTAAAATTATTAAAAACAATCCAAAAATCAATGGTCTATTTCCTAATAAACTATATAGTATTACTGATAATAAAATCCCAATACTACAGGCAACTATTCTTTTATAACTTATTATTAATGCCTTTTTTCTAGTATCTTGTATACTTAATATAGCAATAACAGCTCCAACTGTTGCATACTGTAGTCCTAGTATATTACCTATGATTAAGGCTATAGTTGCTGATATTGCCATTTTAAATGCTAAATTGTATATGTACTTCAAAGTCCTTCATCCCCTCTGTTTATATATTCCATATTATATAATAAGAATTAAATATATAAAATACAATTTTTCCAGTAGATTAAATAGATAATTTGAAGTGATAAAATTCCTACCCCATTTTATTTCTATAAATAATTTAACCTTATAAAATCCATCATATTTTGTATATCATTAAATTCTTCTCCATAGTTTATTTCAGGTCTTTTTATTACAATTATCTTAACATCATTTTTAAATGCACTTTCTATTTTTTCTTCCATTCCACCTTCTAATCCGCTATCCTTAGTAATTAAGCATCTAATTTTATACTCTTTAATAATTCCATTATTAATATGAATTCCAAAAGGCCCCTTAATTGCTACAATATTATCCATTGAAATTCCATTATCTAAAAGTTTACTTATTACTTTAGGTGATGGTAATATTCTATGTATAATTCTATTTTCTATATTTAAGGCATCTATCTTTAAAGCATTATTACTACCTGTAGTATTTAGTACATTTCCCTCTATACTTTTTAATACTTTTTCTAAATCTTCATATTTATCTATAAAAATTATATTTTCATTATCTTTTAAATCTGTAAAATAACTTTTTCTTTCATATCTTATATAATCAATATTCATTTTTCTACAAATATTAATTAATGTATTACTTACTTCACTTGCATAAGGGTGAGATCCATCTACAAAAACCTTAATTCCAAACTCTTTAACTAATTCCTCAAACTCAGCTTCATTAAGCGGCTTATAATTAAAATACTTTGCTTTAAAATCCTTATAAATTTCATATCCATACTGAGTAGCCGTAGAAACAACAATTTCATCAGTATATTTATTTATAAAAGATAAAATCTCCCTTCCTTCACCAGTTCCAAGAACAAATCCTATCATTAACTTTACCTCCATAAAATTATAAATGGTAAGCTGATTAAAAGATATTAATTCAACTTACCACTATTAGCCTATTATTATATATCATATCCTCTAGGTGTGATAAACTTTCCATTTTTAATAAAGCTTTGTGAGTTACCCACAATAACTATAGAAAACATATCAACAACCTCTTCATCAAAATTCTCTAAGGTAAACATTCTAAATTCTTGTCCATCTCTTAATGCATGTCTAACAACAGCAACTGGAGTATCTAATTTTCTATACTCCTTAATTATTTCTATAGCCTCTCTTAAATAGTGCGGTCTTCCCTTACTTCTTGGATTATATAAAGATATAATCATATCTGAATCAGCAGCATTTCTTACTCTCTTTTTTATCAAATCATAAGGTGTCATTAAATCGCTTAAGCTTATATTACAATTATCATGCATAAGCGGTGCCCCAATAACTGAACCTGCTGCACTTGAAGCTGTTACACCTGGTATTACTTCAACCTCTTCATCATTTTGCATTTGAAGAATAAGTCCAGCCATTCCATAAATCCCTGAATCCCCAGTACTAATTAAAGCTACTATATTATCTTTAGATAATTCTAAAGCCTTTTTACATCTAGCTTCCTCTCCTCTCATTCCAGTAGAAAAAAGTTCTTTATTTTCTACTAAAGGTTTTATCATATCAATGTATTTGTTATATCCAACAACAATATTACATTTCTCTATTGCTTCTTTTGCCTTTAACGTCATATGTTCTAATCCACCAGGACCTATTCCTATTACATATAATTTTCCCACTTCAGTTTACTCCTTTTTTAATTCTCCAATGCACAATGTCATTCCATCTTTTTTTATCTTACTTATAATAATTTCTCCTCCAGCTAACTCAACAACTGGCTCACTTACTGATGAAACTCCAATTGATTTCTTTACAAAATCACTACCTTCATATTTATGTTCAACTCTAGATATTTCTGATGCTGAAAAAAATAGAAGATCACAATTTAATTTTTCTGCTAAATCCAAAATTGCTTTCTCATCACTTTTTATATTAATAGAGGCAATTCTATCTACAGACCTTATATCAATATTATTTTCTTTTAAAATATCGCTTATAAAATCAAATAACTTATCACTATCAGTATTTCTTTTACATCCTATTCCTAAAATAATATCCTTCCTAATTAATCTCAATATTGTTCTAGCTTCATACTCATCTAAATATCTCACTACATTATTATCTTCACTCTTTAAATCTCTTGAAGCTTTATGTGTAATCCACAGAGTATTACCTTGTACCTTCTCTGTTTCTATGTATCCTTTAGGGCATTTAATTATTGCTTTATCATCCTTAAAATAAACATTTTCTCCATTAACAAGTCTTCCAGCAATAATCTTAGCTATTTTTAAATCATCTATAATAAGCTCATTATTCATTGCAATTATATCTGGAGCTAAAATATCCATATTATCTGTTGCTGTAGTTATTACCGGAGTATTGCCTAGTACTTCAGAAACCTTTAAAGTTAAGTTATTTGCCCCTCCTAAATGTCCTGAAACTAAGCTTATAGAAAATTTATTACAAACATCTACTACTACAACTGCTGGATCTATAGCCTTACTTATTAAATATTTAGATATTGCTCTAACTGCAATTCCTGTTGAACTTATAAATATTATAGAATCATATTTTTCAAAGCATATATTCATTATATTGTTTAACTTAAAGTCGTTAATTTCAGATTTCAGATATAAATCTCCACCAAGTTCCTTTTCTATCCTTCGTGCTAAAACATCTCCTTTTTCAGTAACACTTATAATACAAATCATAATTACTTCTTAGCCTCTCTATACATATGAGTAAAAGTCTTATCATATAAAAGACTTTTTTCATACTCGCAATCAATAAAATCTCCAACTAATATTTGAGCACATTTAGTAATTCCAGCTTTCTTAACTTTATCTGCAATATCATCTAAAGTTCCAACAATACATCTTTCATTATCCCAAGTGGCTCTTTCCACTACAGCTATTGGAACATTTCTTCCATAACCAGCTCTAAGCTTTGCTACCACCTTATCAATCATAGAAATTGATAAAAATATAGCCATTGATGCTCCTACTTGTGCAAGCTTTTCTAAATCCTCTGTTTCTGGTACTGGAGTTCTTCCTTCAACTCTTGTTAATATTACTGTTTGAGTTACTGATGGAAGTGTGAATTCTTTTTTTATTGCAGATGCTGCTGCAACAAAAGAACTAACACCTGGTACTACTTCATATTCAATATTTAATTTATCTAATTCATCCATTTGTTCCTTTATTGCTCCATATATTGATGGATCTCCAGTATGAAGTCTTACTATAAGCTTATCTTTGTTATCATTCATAACTTCAATAACCTCTTCTAAAGTCATCTTTGCTGAATTATATATTAAGACACCTTCTTTACAATAATCCATATGCTCTTTTGCAACTAAAGAACCTGCATATATAACTATATCAGCCTTAGCTAATATATCTCTTCCCTTCACAGTTATTAAATCAACGTCTCCAGGTCCTGCCCCTATAAAATAAACCATAACTCTCTACTCCCTACTTGCTAATATTAATGACATATAATCTCTTGATTTCTTAATTTCATCTTTATCTGTTAATATAAGTTGTCCTTCTCTTCCAGCTCTACTTACATAAACGTAATCAAACCCTTTTTCTTCTAGAAAATCTACTACTGTTTCTTCATGTTTATAAACCTTCATTATAACAACATACTTTTCATCTTTTATATCTTTAACTCTTGTTGCAGGTAATATCATTAAAGGATTATCTCCAACAACAAGAGTTCTATCTACTAAACTTGCTGCTGCACAGAAAGATGTAATTCCAGGTATTGTTTCTACATCAAATCCTCTTTCTTCCATATGCTTTAACATATGAATATAAGTACTATAAACATATGGATCTCCAATTGTAAGGAAAGATACATTTTTACCTTCCTTTAATTTTCCCTCTATGAAATCATATGCTTCCTTAGCTTTTTCAACTCTATTTTTCTTTCCCATAGGAAAATGTTTTATAACTACTTCTGTTCCTTCTTTTATATATTCTTTAGCTGTTTCTAATGCAATACTATCTCCACCTTCTAATGCACTAGGTGCAATTACAACATCACTATTTTCTATGGCTCTTACTGCCTTTACTGTTAATAACTCTTTATCTCCTGGCCCTACACCTATTCCATATAATGTTGATTTCATCTTACTTTACACTCCTTACACATTGCACTATATATATTGGATTATTAGCTATCATCATATAACTTTGTCCTCTATTTTTACTTATATTTACTTGTGAAATATCTACTACATAATTTAACTTCTTAACTGTTTCAATTGCCTTATATGCATTATCTAAAGTTATAAAGTTCATAACTATGGTTCCTTCATTTTGTATCAACTCATTAGAAAGTGAAATTATTTCTTCTAAGTTTCCACCAGATCCTCCAATAAATATTGAATCAAATCTTTTATTTTCATCTTTATATCTTTTTAATATATCTAAAGCTTCACCTTCATCTAGTACAACATTATTACACTTAAACTTTTCTAAATTCCTCTTAGTTGTATCTATTGCTTCCTTATCCCTTTCAATAGAATATACAATACCTTTTCTTGAAATCTTAGATGCTTGTACTGTTATTGTTCCTGTTCCAGCACCAATATCAAGCACTATAGCTCCTTCTTTCAGATTCATCTTCCATATACTTAAAGCTCTAATATCTTCCTTAGTCATTGGACAATTCCCTCTTATGAATTCACTATCCTTAATTAAAATCATAAACTTCTTCTAACCTTCTTTCTCCACAATTAATATTGCCATATCGCTGACTTCTTCATTAATAAACTCTATTGGTTTACCTTGTAGTATCCTTTCATTTTCATAGGATAAATGTTCACCGATTATTACTGTGCATTCGATATTATTTTCATTTAATAATTTACATAAAAAAGTTGAATTATTTTTATTATCTGTAAGCCATATAGATATCTTATTTTCTTTAACTTTCTTTATAAAATCTTCATTTCTAGCATGTACACTTCCTGTAAATCCATAACTCCAACTTTTATTCAACTTAGCAGTTAAGTATTGAAAAGAGCTTAATCCAGGTATTACGACAATATTTCCTGGGTAATTCTTTTTTATATATTCACTTATGCCAAAAAAAGTCGGATCTCCAGAGGCAACTAATGAAATAATATTGTCTTGTCCATTTTGTTGTATGTACTCTAAAGTTTCTCTTAAAGAACTCATTACTATCTTATTAGTATTTATAAAATCTAAATCATTAATTAATCTACTAAAACCAATAATTACATTACTTTTTTTTAGTGTATCTATTGCCTTTGGTAATATATAATCCTTATTTCCAGGACCTAATCCAACAATATAAACCATAACTTACTCCTTTAAGTTTTTTAATTAAGATAGCTTTCCCCTTAACTCATTTATCACTTAGCTATTTCTATCTAATGAGTTATATAAAATATTATATTCAGAAAAACCATAATACATTATTGCATCACACTTCATTTCTCCATAAGTATAAATTTTCATTCTTTCAACTATCTTATTTCCTATATTTTTATAAAGTTCTTCATATCCATCACCTAAGAATTTAACTGCACCTTCACTTGTCTTTTGTTCTAAAACACTTTTTACAACTTCCCTATCATATCCTAAAAGTGCAAGCTCTAGCG
The DNA here is from genome assembly GCA_900543325.1 of uncultured Clostridium sp. Lineage (GTDB taxonomy): Bacteria > Bacillota > Clostridia > Clostridiales > Clostridiaceae > Clostridium. Next base: position 10,648 of record UQQU01000078.1, read on the forward strand.
CTATAACTTCAAGCCTTACATCATTTACTCTACTATGTGTATTAAAGCACCCATAAGCAATTTTACTTAACTTTCCTATATGTCCAATAAGAATAACTTCTTTTATATTTATCTCTGCACAACACTCTAATGCAAAGCCAACAAAATTTGAAATAATAACTATCTCATCTTCTTTAAATCCTTGATCCTTAGCACATTTTTCTCCTATATTTCCAAAAGTTAGTACTAACTTTTCTTTGTCTTTTCCCTTTTGATTTATTTCTATTCTTATAGATTCTTTTAATGCCTCTTCTGACATAGGCTTAACTATACCTGAAGTTCCAAGAATAGAAATTCCACCAACAATCCCAAGCCTTGGATTAAATGTTTTTTTTGCTATTTCTCTTCCCTGGGGCGTACTTATAGTTACCTTTATTCCACTACCTTTAGTAAACTCCCAAATTTCACCATTTCTCTGAGGAAGGTTATCTTTCACTGCTTCTTCTATAGTTTTTCTTGGTGTTGGATTAATTGCATGAAGCCCTTTTTCTATAAATAGCCCATCCTTTGTAACAATTCCTATTCCTTCTCCTCCTGTTAAAGTGAATCCACTTTCCTGCTTTTCAACTTTTGCATATATCTCTATTCCATTAGTAATATCAGGATCATCTCCACCATCCTTAATTACAGAAACTATGCAATAATCTTTACCCTTTTCAACTGAATTTATAGGTATTATTATTTTTATTCCCTTAGGTGTAGTTATTTCAACATTTTCTAAGACAACATCATTAAAGAGCATGATTGTAGCTGCCTTTGTAGCTGCTGTTGCACAAGAACCTGTAGTATATCCACATCTTAGCTTCTTACCACCACTCATAACATAAAGATCTAACATGCTTTTCCCTCCTGTCCTCTTATACACCATCAATTAATTTCTAAAACTTTTACTATCTTTCAACAACGTTATACATAAGTGCATTTACTATAGCTGCTGCAACAGTACTTCCACCTTTTCTTCCTTTAACTCTTATATATGGCACATTAAGTTCATCTAAATTTTCTTTACTTTCAGCAGCTCCAACAAATCCTACTGGCACTGCTATAATCAACTTTGGACTTGCCTTTCCACTTTTTATTAATTCTTTTAACTTAAATAAAGCTGTTGGTGCATTTCCAAAAACAAATATATCTACATTATCACTGCAAGCCCTTTCTACTGCTGCCATAGAGCGAGTTATTCCCTTTTCCTTTGCCTCTTTATGTACTTCATCTAAATTCACATAACAAATAGCCTTTCCTTCTAGTTTACTTAGAGCCATTTTGTTTATTCCTGATAAAGCCATATTAGTATCTGTATAAATTGTAAAGGGCCTTTTAAAAATCTCTTTTGATGCTTCTATAGCATCTTTACTTATTTCTACTAAATTCTTATATTCAAAATCGGCTGTAGTATGAATTGTTCTCTTTATTATTGAAAGTTCTTCCTTAGTGAAACTATGCTCACCCATTTCACTTTCTATAATCTTCATACTATTATTTTCTATTTCCATTGGATTTTTAATATAGTCCATAATTATTTTTCTCCTTATTGCTTCAATAATTTATCTAACCTTAAGCTACTTTAATAGCTCCTTAATAAATTCCAAGTTTCCAAAGAAATGTACATGTGGATATCCTGCCAATGTATTATTCTTCTTATATCCACATCTCCAATTAATTTTATCCCCATTATACGAATTTTTAGTAACATCATATACTGTCTCTTCATTTAAGTTTACCTTTGATTTATGGAACTCATGACAATTAATTTCTATATTATTAAATAATAATGTTGCATATCCAAATCTATTCAACCTTTTAGTCATTTCACTATTTCCATTTAAGAATCCAACCATGTCAACATTATCTATATTTCTTGTTAAGTACATTAATCCACCACATTCTGCATAGCATTTTAATCCATTATTAAGTGCTTCTTTTATACTACTTAGCATTTCTGTATTCTTACTTAATGTTTCCTTAAACACTTCTGGGTAACCCCCACCTAAATATAGAAAATCAATATTTTCTGGTAACTTTTTATCTCTAAGTGGACTAAAATAAATAACCTCTCCTACTTCTTCTAATAACTCTAAATTCTCTTTATAATAGAACCTAAACGCTTCATCAAATGCAATTGCAATTTTCTTATTCGTTCTACTTAAATGATAATTGTCTTCAAAGCTTCTGACTTCTTTAAAACTTTCAATAATTTCATCTAAATTTATATATTTTTCAATAATTTCTGATAAATAATTTATCTTTTTATTTAAGTTTCCCACTTCAACACTTTGAACTAAACCTAAATGTCTACTTTCAAGTTTAAGTTCCTCATCCTTAGGTATGTATCCAAATACTTTTAATCCACAATGCATTTCTATTGCAGGTTTTAATAAATTATAAAATCCTTCACTTACACAATTTAAAACAACACCCACTATGTTTGCATTTTTAAAATCCTTAATTCCATTAATTTCTGCACATAAAGTTACACTTTGTGCCTTAGGTGTTATAACTAATAATATAGGGGAATTATCTAAAACTTTAGAAACACTATATGTTGAACATGATTCATCTAATCCCTTACCATCATATAATCCCATAACACCTTCAACTACAGCTAAATCACCTTTTCCTCTAGAAAAACTAGCCTTAACACCTTCTTCTTCCATTAGATGTAAATCTAAATTTCTAGATACCTTACCTGTTATTTCTGTATGAAATCCAGTATCAATATAATCAGGACCTACTTTATATCCTTGTACATCATAATTTCTATTTTTTAGTGCTTTCATCAATCCAAGGGTAAATGTAGTCTTTCCTCCACCACTACAATTAGATGAAATTATTAGTGTCTTCATAGTACTATCTCCTTAATTTATTACCTTAACCTTATGACCCTTTTTAGTTTCTCCTGCTCCAACATATCTATTATTAATAAGATCATCAATTCTATTTATATATAATTTATTAAATTTTTCACTTTCTCCAAGACCTCTCATATGTACATTTACTTTAATACCTTCTGCTTCTAACATTGATTTTAAAGATTCATCCTCATCTGAAGCCATATCATTTCTAGCATGGTCACCTGCAACAACCATTAATGGTGCAATAGTAACTTCACTTATATTTCTTCTTCTTAATCTCTTTATTACATTTTCAAAATTAGGATATCCCTCTACAGTTGTAACAAATACATTTTCATAACCCTCATCTTCAAATACAGCTTGTAAACATCCATATACTGAATTTGCAGGATGAGCAGTTCCATGCCCCATTAACACTACAGCATTATTCTCTTCATATAGCTCTTTTGTTGCTTCAATAAACAATGAATAATCTTGTGGTAATTCCTCTATTCCTTGGTAATAAAAAATTGGTCTTCCAACCTTTAATATTTCAAATTTTTCCTTAAAAGAATCTGCTATTTTATTTATATATATAAACTCTTCACCAGGTATCATATGTAACGGTTGCATAATTATCTCTTCATAACCATTCTCATATAACTTCTCTAACATTTCTTCTGGAGTTTCAATAAAAATCTCATACTTCTCTTTTAACTTCTTTATTATTTTATGAGATGTAAATGCTCTATATATATCATATTCACTGAAATTATCTCTTATTTGCTTTTCTGCCTTTTCAATTGTTTTCTCTAATGTGTCTAAATAGCTTGTCCCAAAGCTAACTACTAATATTGCCTTTTTCATCGCATAAGATCTCCTATCAAATTATTTATATAAATAAAAAAGCACCCTTCATCGGGTGCATAGATAACAAAAATAAAAACTATATAACTAAATTGCGCATTAAAGCGTTAATGCCGTGATGACGAAAATTAATGATATTCTCTCCAGGAATTAGTGTAATTTTCGTTAAGAATTTATATTGTTTTTTCCAGAAAAAGTCCTAAAGCTTCGAAGTTCACTATCGTTTACCTCAGCTTC
>UQQU01000079.1 GCA_900543325.1 uncultured Clostridium sp.
CACCGTTTCCAGAAAATAAATATTTCATTTTTTCGCCCCATGTAATGCGCAATATTATTCTATTGCAATTCAAAGGGATGTCCAATGGACATCCCTTTATGTTTAATTGAACTATTTATTTTTCTCTCTAGTAAGTTTTAATATTATATCTTTATACTCTGGATATAAACTTAAAAGATATTCTCTTTCAAATAATTCAAATTCCTCATATTCAAATGCTGGTGCAACCATACAACCAACTAAAGAAAAGCCTTCTTTGTTCATAGCAGAACCAAATATATATCCCTTTGGTACTAAAACTTGTGGAGCTTCTCCATTCTCTATATTTGTACCAAGTTGTTTTGTTATAAAATCTCCTTCTGGAGTTATCATATAGATTGTAAGTGCTTCACCATCATGATAATACCATAATTCATCAGATTTTAGTCTATGAAAATTTGATACTTCTCCTGTTCTTAAAAGAAAATATATACTGCTCCACAATTTTTTATTTTCTCTTACATTATCTTCTGATAAAAATGATTCTTTAAAATATCCTCCCTCTACATGAGGTATCATTTCTAAATTTTTTATGTAATACTCTGCATTTTTCATTGTATATCTCTCCCTTTAAATTGATTTTTTATTGCCCTATCAATGAATTCTTGTACTAACTCTTGCATATCCATAATTCATATTTTTCCATTCAAAAAAAGGAATTCAAACCTGAATTCCTTTTTTAAATAATCTTATTGGAGGCGCCACCCAGATTTGAACTGGGGAATAAAGGTTTTGCAGACCTCTGCCTTACCACTTGGCTATGGCGCCGTATATGTATATTATATATAACATCACTCAAAATGTCTACACTTTTTTTATATTTTATATTATAAATTATAAAAGGAGCCAGAAAATTAGCTCCCTTTACTTATTAACTACTGAATTCATTATTAATTTTAGGCAATTCTATAATTCTATTACATACTTTTTTAGCTAATTCTATATTATGAGTAACTACTAACATACCTAATTTATTTTTATCAGATATTTTCAATAGTAAATTCCAAATTTGTGCTTGAGTAATAACATCAAGCATAGTACTTATCTCATCACAAACTAAAAACTTCGTCTCTTGACTTAATACCCTTGCTATACAGAATCTTTGCAATTCTCCACCTGACAACTCATTAGGCCATCTATTTAACCATGATTTTTCTATTCCCATCTCATCTAATAAATTATTATCTACATTCCAACCTTCATTTAGTATTTTACTCATCTTCCATCTTGGATTAACTGATTGCTCTGGATGTTGATAAATCATTTGAATTGGACAATAACATTTTTCCGGAATTGGCTTTCCATCCCATAAAACTTCTCCTTTATCAGGCTTTATGTATCCTGATATTATTTTTGATAATGTACTTTTTCCATAACCTGATGGTCCAACTAATGCTACTCTTTCTTTAGAGTCAACTGTGAAACTAACATCTTTAAGTATCCATTTAGAATTTTTGCTATACCTATAACTTACATTTTTAACCTCAAGTAGCATTAATACATCTCACCTCACCATCTCTTACTTTTCTCATTTTAATAGTCTTATAACATTCATCTGTTTTTAGTGAACATCTATCTCTAAACAAACATCCCTTTGGAAGATTACCTGCATAAGGTTGATAACCTGGCAATTCCTTAAATTTATTTTGTGGTAAGGCATCTATAAATGCTTTACTATAAGGATGTCTTAATGCATCTTTTCCTTTTATAAAATCTTCAACCTTCGCAATTTCAACTATAGTTCCAGAATAGAAAACTGCAATTCTGTCAGCTACATTTAAAGCTAAATCTACATCATGGGTAATTAATAACACTCCACATCCATTATCTGCAATCTCTCTAAAATTATTTAAGGTTTCCATTGCAAGCTCTAAATTTAGTCCTGGTGTCGGCTCATCAGCTATAATTAATTTTGCTTCATTCATTACAGCTGTTGCTATTAAAACTCTCCTTGCCATTCCACCTGATAATTGAAAAGGATACATTTCTGCAACTTTATCATCTAAATTATATTTTTTAAAAACTTCTTTTTGTCTTTCTTTATTACCATTAATTCCAATAACCTGCTTTCCTACCTTCATTAATGGATCTAAAAAATCTACTGATTGGGGTATAAAAGCTATATCTTTTCCTCTTACTTTCTTTAAATACTTCTCATTTAACTCATTATTATAATACTTTATACTACCTTTTGTTTTTGCATTTTCAGGCAATATTCCCATAATTGCATGAGCTAAAAGACTTTTACCTGATCCACTTGATCCAACTACAGCTACAATTTCACCTTTCTTTACATCAATACTAAGTTCATGTATAACTTCTAAATCTCTTTTGCTTAACCCCTTATTATACATACTAAAGGCTACTGATAAATTATCTACTTGCAATACTGATACTTTCTCATTCATAGACTTTCTCCTTAATTATTGATTTCCACTATTAGGATTAATTAAAATCTTTAGATTCTCACCAATTACATCAAATAAGATTACAACACTTAAAAGCATTAATCCTGGGAAAACTGCAAGCCACCATTTTCCTGTTGTAATATGATTCATTGCTTCTGATAATATAACTCCAATTGCAGGAACCTCTGCCGGAATTCCAAATCCTAAAAATGTTATTGATGCTTCATGCATAATAGCATGTGGAAATAATAGCACAACACCAATTAGATATACTGGTAACACATGTGGAATAATATGATTAACTGCAACTTCAAACTTACTTTTTCCCATTTTATATGCTGCTTGGACATATTGAGATGATCGAACTTGAAGAACTTCTGCACGAACAAGCCTTGTAAGTGCAGGCCAATGGGTAACTGCTACTGCTACTGTGACTCCCACTGTACCTCTTCCAAGCATAAATGATATTAAAATTAGTAAAATAAGATGTGGAATTCCCATACAAAGATCAACACACCAATTAATAAATTTATCATATTTTCCACCAATAATAGCGCAAGAAACCCCAAATACAAGGGCAATAAAAGAGCTTATTATAGATGCAAGTATTCCTATTAAAATACTATTAGATAATCCTTTTATACATCTCCAAAACATATCTCTTCCCATAAAATCTGTTCCAAATAAGTGATTTAAACATGGACTTATAAATTTTGATGAATAATCAACTGCATATTTATCTGCATTCATTGTAATTCCTAAAATAAATACTATTAATATATATGCTGTAGAAATTGTTACATAAAATGTTACCTTAGCTCTTATATTTGAGAAAATATTAAACTTACTTTTTCTTGTAATCCTTAAATGACTATTAACCATTATATCTTCCCTCCTTTAACCTTGGATCCAATACTCCATATAATATATTTGCAATAAAATTACCTACAAATACAAATATGGCACTAAATATTGCAATGCCTAGTAATAAAGGAACATCTCCATTTAATCCTGCTGCTGTCGTTGCTGTACCTAAGCCTGGATAAGAAAAAACTGTTTCAGCTAACGCTATTCCTCCAAAAAGTTCACTAAATGAAGCAAATTGCTCTGTTATTGCTGGTAATGCTATATTTCTTAACCCATGTCTAATTACTATTTGTCTAGTATTTTCACCTCTTGCTTTTGCAAAAAGTATAAAATCACTATTTAATATTTCTATTAATTTTTGTCTTGTAAATAAAGTTACTCTACTAATTCCTAATATACTAAGTGTTAATGATGGTAATACAAGATGATATAGTCTATCCCAAATTGTAATTTCTGAAGCTAACTTACCCATTGGTACCGCAAAACCTATAGGAAACCACCCTAAATATACTGAAAATAAACTTAAAACTAATAATCCTATCCAAAAAGTTGGAGCTGATTGTAGTGTAAGACAAAATATTTTTATAATCTTATCAAATAAACTTCCTTTATATACACCTGCTAAAACACCAATTGTAAACCCAACTATTCCTGAAAAACACCAAGCTACTAACATTAATACTATTGAATATTTAAACCTTTCTAATATAACTGTAATAACTGGCTGTTTATATGTTATTGATTTTCCAAAATCACCATTTAAAACATTTTTACCCCAAGATGCAAATCTTTCTAATGGGGGATCATTCAATCCCCAATGCTCTGAAATTTCTTCCTTTGCCTCTACTGAAAGTGTAGATTCAGGTCCTACATATGAAGTTAATGGATCTATAGGTGAATTTGTAACTAAAATAAAAGAAATAATACTAACTCCTATTAACAAGGATAACATTCTTAAAAATGCTGAACTTATATACTTTACTCTATTCATTAATCTTCCAATCCTTCATATTACAAATAATTGGTGCACCATGTCCATGAGGATGCGGTATTTGTGTATCTATAGAAATATCAAGAGAATCATTTACGAAGTAACTATGCTCAATATTTACAATATATAAGTATGGATAATCTTCACTTGAAACTGTTTGTACTTCTTTCCACTTCTCTATTGCTTCTTCTTGATTATTAGAATCTATAGCTTCATTTATTAATTTATCTACCTGCTCATTTGAATATCCAATTGTATTGTCATATCCACCGCTTAAAAATAAATCTGAATAAAGTAATGACCTTAATACTGTAGGACTATATTGTCCCCATCCCCATACAATTCCACATGTTCTAGCTTTAACTGTAAGCTCATCCCATGTTCCTTGTTTAACATTTATTTTTATTCCTAACTCTTTTGCATCTTCTGCAACAGCACTTCCTAATAAATATCGTTGCTCATCATTAGATGATGTGTAAACATCAAATTCACAAACTACTCCATCTTTTTCACGAATTCCATCACCATTACTATCTATCCATCCAGCTTCTTCAAGTATTTTTTCTGCTTCCTCTTTTTGATTATCATCATAAACTAAAGGATTTCCCCATGATAAGTTAGTTGTAAAACCAGTAGCCTTTTTACCTACACCATTTAAAGCATTTTCAATTATTTGTTCACGATTTATCCCTATACTTAAAGCTTTACGTACAGCTATATCAGATGTAACATTATTACCAACTGTTATTTCATTACCATCTTTATCTGTCATTGTTTGCTCTGGTAGGCATGGTAAACTAATATTACGGACATCCATAGTCTCAAGATTTTCTAAATGCATTCCATCTATTGTTTCTGTAGAATAGTTTGGATCTACCATAACTATATCTAATTGACCAGACTTAGCATTAGAAAAGGCTGATTTACTATCCATCTTTACAAATGTTACTTGTTTAATTTTTGGAGTTCCTTCGTAATAATTTTCATAAGCTTGTACTATAATCTGTTGATCTGTATTATATTGAACAACTTTCCATGGCCCTGTTCCTATTGGTGATTTATCAAAATCTTCACTGTCATATGCATCACTTGGAACGATTCCTAACAATGCTATTGAATCAAAAAATGGAGAATATGGTTCTGATAATGTAAATTTAACTGTATAATCATCTATAGCCTCTACATCCTTTAATCTTGTAAGATCAACATTTTCATTATCTGCCTGATTATTTTTAACTGTTTCATAAGTAAATACTACATCTTCAGAAGTAAAATCTGACCCATCATGAAATTTAATATCTTTTTTAAGATTAAAAGTATAAGTTAGAGAATCTTCGCTTATATTCCAGCTTTCTGCTAAATCACCTTCATATTCTGAATTTGGATTTACTCGTGTTAAAGCATTGTTTGTAAATGAATATCCATAACTCATTGCTCCCTTAACTGGATCTAAGCTACTTTCAAAAATATTGTTTCCCACATATACTGTAATACTATCCTTACTAGAGCTCCCAGCAGTATCAGCTGTTGTTGATATACTATTCTTATCTTTAGAATTATCTCCTACATTTGTCTCTTTTGCATTGTTACATCCTGTAATAAGTAATGACATACTTACTATCAAAGATAATATTAAGGATTTTCTTTTCATCGATTTCCTCCTAAAATTATTTTCCCATTTAATACCAAAATTGTATCACCTTCACCAAAACCCAACAACCTCGGTGGGGGGATTAATTTTAAAATTTTTTATATTAAATAAATTTTCATTTTCATAAAAAATACTATATACAAAAAAGGATTCGAATCCGAACCCTCTTTTTGTATATAGTATTAAAAAGTATTTATTTAATAAATTGAGCTATTGCTTTATTTAAATTCTCTATAGCATTCTTGTCCCCACATTCTATGGCTTCTACTATACATCCTTCTATATGTTCTTTTAATATTACTTTACTTACACCATTTAAAGCTGATATAACTGCTGCTAATTGAATTAATACTTCACTACAATCCCTTTCATCTTGTATCATACGTTTTACAGATTCTAAATGTCCAGCTGCACGTGATAAACGATTTAATACAATTTTTGTATTTTCATGAGAATGTCTATGATTATGTCCATTTATATTATTATGAGTATGAGTAAATTCTTGTCCATCTTCACCTATATGAACATGTTCCATTAAATCTATATTATCCATTCTACTAATCCCCCATTTAATTATTTATTAACCTATATAACATATAATACTATATTTGTATTATACAAGAAATTATTTATTCATTCTAATCAATACATTATATATTTTTAATAAATTATTTTAAGAGTTTATACTATTATGCGTATAATAAATAAAATATATTTTGATTTAACTATTTTTAGCGCGTAATTAAATATTTTAAAAGAGGTATAAGAATTTTTTCTTATACCTCTTACTATTTAATATTAGTCTTATTTTTATACTCTTTCCTTACATACTACTGGTAAATTTATTGTCTTATAATAACTTACCATTCTAACAATCACTATAGTCACTAATGCTATAAATTGTGCTGATTCTATTCCAATTACAGGATATATAAACCAAAGTAAAGTCACCCCTATAACTCCAGCAACACAATAAATATCATGCTTGAAAATTTGTGGTTTTCTGTTAGTTATTATATCTCTTAAAACTCCACCACCAACACCAGTAATACTAGCTGCAAATATAAATAACATAAAATTATAATTGCTATTAATTGCTTTAACTGCCGCTGATACAAAAAAAGCAGCTAGTCCAATTGCGTCAATGAATACAAATAAATTTTTATATTTCAAATTACCTTTTAAAAATATAGCTAATAAAGCTCCTGCAATAATAAATGGAATTGTCATATAACTTGTAAAGAATACTGGTATACCTACATTTGCAACGATATCCCTAAGTACTCCTCCCCCCATAGCTGTAATTATAGCTATTATATATATTCCAAAAATATCAAATTCTTCTTCAATAGCTATTATTGCTCCTGATACAGCAAAAGCAAAAACACCGATATACTCTAAAATTGTAATGTAGTCCAAAAAAAATCCTCCCTTGTCAGTAATATATAAAGACTAATCATTAAAATAATTGCGCCTCTGTCTTTTTACCTGAAAGATTCTCTTACTACATTTAAGATTGCTTCGTCGGTGCCTAAAATGGGCTTTCCAGAGTTTTCTCAAAATTTGGTCCTTTTGCCTGAGAGTTTGCCGCACTTTCCCCTTCGGCTCTGTTATTTAAACAGCATCTCCCAAATTTCTCAACGAAATACTTGTAAATTATAATATATCTGTGTTTATACTTCAAGAGTCAACTTTATTACATTTCAATATCTTTTAGTTGATTTAATGATAGTACTCTATCCTCACCTAAAATATATTTTGCAATATTAAGTAATTCTTTATCTTCTGTTACTAAATTTAAATCATCATTAACATAACAAGCATATAGCTGTAATAAGTCATTTTTAGATAAATTGTTATTATTAAATTTACCCTTAGTTTTATAATCAAATATCATATAAAAACCACTTATATTTTCTTTTTCAACTTCAATACTATAAGGTAATAACTTGCAAAAACGTTCACTTAAAACCTCTTTTCTTCTATATTCTTTTGTTTCTTTTACTGATAATTCATTTAATACTTCCCTTAATATAAATACCTTATTTTCTTTTAGAATTTTATCTAAACTTTTTTCATTTTCATCCCAAAGCTTAATTATTATATTAGTATCTAATAAATATTTTTTCATTTGTTCCTCTCCTTTTATAACATACTAAATTTAATTATAAGTAAGTATCTACAAATATAAAATATGAAATTTTATATTCTATATACCTATTCTATTGCATGTTTCATCTCACTAACATACTTAAACAATTCTTCCTTAGTATTTTCCCCATTATTTTCAATAATTTTAACTATAGCACTTCCAACAATTACTCCATCAGCTACTTCTGATATTTCTCTTGCTTTATTAGTATTATTAATTCCAAAATCAACAGCACAAGGAACATTCGTAACTTCCTTAATAGATTGAACCATATTTCCTATATCAGTATTAATTTCACTTCTTGCACCTGTAACTCCCATCGATGATACAACATAAATAAAACCTTTAGCCTCTTTAGCTATTTTCTTAATTCTATCTTCTGAAGTAGTTGCAATTAATGATATAATATCAATACCATATTTATTAGCTACATCTTCTATTTCATGTTTTTCTTCAAATGGTACATCAGGCACTATAATCCCATCTATCCCTACTTCTCTACACTCTTCAAAAAAATTATAATATCCATATTTATAAACAGGATTTATATAAGTTAAAAACACCAAAGGTATATTACTTTTTTCTCTTACCTTTCTAACTATTTCAAAAACTTTATCAGTTGTCATTCCTCCATTTAAAGCTCTTATATTAGCATTTTGTATTACTATTCCTTCAGCAGTAGGATCTGAAAAAGGTATTCCTATTTCAATTAAATCAGCTCCTGCTCTCTCCATTTCTAAAATATACTCTACAGTTTTTTCTTCACTTGGATCTCCTGCAGTTAAAAATCCTATAAAGGCTTTTTTATTTTTAAAAGCTTTGTATATATTACTCATAAATTTCTTCCCCCTTATATCTAGCTATTGCTGCAACATCTTTATCGCCTCTTCCTGAAAGACAAATTATAATACTTTCATCCTTGCTAAAGTCTTTTGCTATTTTTTTTGCATAAGCTACAGCGTGTGCACTTTCTATTGCACAAATAATTCCCTCTGTTTTAGCTAAATACTCAAAAGCTTCAACTGCTTCATCATCCATTATAGGTACATATTTTGCTCTTTTTATATCATTTAGATAAGCATGCTCTGGACCTATTCCCGGATAATCTAGCCCCGCCGAAATTGAATATACTGGTGCTATTTGTCCATTTTCATCTTGGCAAAAATAAGACTTCATTCCATGAAATATTCCAACAGTACCATTTGCTATTGTTGCTGCATTTAAGGCTGTGTCTACACCTTTTCCTGCTGCTTCACACCCAATAAGCTGTACATCTTTATCTTTTATAAAATCATAGAACATTCCCATGGCATTACTTCCACCACCAACACAAGCAATAACGGCTGATGGTAATTTATGTTCTAACCTAAGTATTTGCTCTCTAGCTTCTTTACTTATTATACTTTGAAAATCTCTTACTATAGTTGGAAATGGATGTGGGCCCATTACTGAACCTAAAACATAATGAGTATCTTCAACTCTACTTACCCATTCTCTCATAGTTTCATTAACAGCATCTTTTAAAGTCATGGTTCCACTAGTTACAGCATTAACTTTAGCTCCCAAAAGCTTCATTCTATATACATTTAAAGCTTGTCTATCTGTATCTTCCTTTCCCATAAAAATTTCACATTCTAATCCTAAAAGTGCTGCTGCTGTTGCTGTTGCTACTCCATGTTGACCTGCTCCTGTTTCTGCAATTACTCTTGTTTTTCCTAGTTTTTTGGCCAATAATACCTGTCCAAGAACATTATTGATTTTATGAGATCCCGTATGATTTAAATCTTCTCTCTTTAAATAAATCCTTGCTCCACCTAAGTCATTAGTCATTTTTTCTGCATAATACAAGAGAGAAGGTCTTCCTGCATACTTGTTTAATAAATTATTTAGCTCATCATTAAATTTCTTGTCTTTTTTATAGTATTCATACTTTTCTTCAAGATTAATAAGCTCATTCATTAATGTCTCTGATATATATTGACCTCCATAATCTCCAAATCTTCCCCTACTCATTCCTATACCTACCCTCCTAATATTTTCATTATTTCTTTTATTTTTTCATAATGTAATATAAATCCTATTTTTCTTTAATAAGACTTCTTCTTTTACTATACTTAATAGCTTTACCCCTTTGATTTCCCCTATTCTTATTTTAGTTCTTGCTACTATTTCATCTAATATCATAAATTCACCTACTCATTAGAATATTTAATAAACTCTTCTAACTTATTCTTTGCTTCTCCACTATCAATTACCTCTTCAGCTAACCTTACTCCATCTAGTATAGTGTTAACCCTTCCAGCTAAATATAATGCTGCCCCTGCATTTAAGACCACTGCATTTCTTTTTGGTCCCTTTTCACCATTTAATATAGATAATGTTATTTCTGCATTTTCCCTTGGAGTTCCACCCTCTAAATCTTCCCTTTTACATCTTTCTAAACCAAACTGTTCTGGAATTATAACATATGAATAAAACTCTCCACCCCTTACTTCACAAACAGTTGTATGTGAACTCATAGATATTTCATCTAATTTATCTTCTCCATACACAACTAATGCCCTCTTAACACCTAAGTTATATAAAACTTTTGCAAGTGGTTCTACTAATTCTTTATCATATACTCCCATAAGCTCAATATTTGCTCCTGCAGGGTTACTTAATGGACCTAAAATATTAAAAACTGTTTTTATTCCAAGTTCCTCTCTTATTTGTGCTACATACTTCATTGAAATATGATAATTTTGTGTAAATAAAAAACATATTCCTATCTTATTTAATAACTCCGTGCTTTTTTCTGGAGATATATCTATTCTTACCCCTAAAGCTTCTAGAACATCAGCTGACCCACATTTACTACTTGCAGCTCTACTTCCATGCTTTGCTACAGGTACTCCAACTGCTGCAATAACAATAGATGCTGTTGTTGAAATATTAAATGAATTAGAACCATCCCTGCCTGTTCCTACTATTTCAAGAACATTTTTATCATGTAAAAGCTTTATACAATGATGTCTCATTTCTTCTGCAGATCCAGTAATTTCTTCTATAGTTTCTCCTTTCATACTTAATGCAGTTAAATAAGCACTTTTTTGAACATCACTTGCTACTCCACTCATAATTTCATTCATTACCTCTTTTGCCATTTCATACCCAATATCTTGCTTATTACTTAATTTTTTAATAGCCTCTCTAATCATTAAAATTGCCCCCTTATATTTTCATTTTTTACTTCTTTTAACTTGGCATAAATCATACTTCCCTCCTAAAAATTTAATATATTCTGCCAAGAAAAATAAAAACCCGTCCTTGACAGTAAAGTTCACTGTCAAGGACGGGTAGAATATACTACACCCGCGGTGCCATCTTGATTTACAAAATATCGTACACTTTATTCAGATACTAACATATCCTAGACAACTAACGTATGTCAAAGGTCATAGAATACTAAGAACCTAAGGTTCTTTTCGCTATGCCCTCAATGGTCCATTTAATAGGCTACTTTCTGCTTGGCTCTCACCTATCCAAACTCTCTGTAAGTGCAGGATCTATTTTTATTTCCATATCAACTGTTTCTTTTTATAATATTACCATATTTTGTAAATAAGTTCAATGTTTTTTATTTTTATTTTTTAATATATTTATTTTCTTATTAACTTATTTTAATTTATTATGCACAATAATTTTCTTTCTTATCTGATTCTGAATAATAATTTATTATGTTTATTATAAAATTTCTAGTATCAAAATTTAACTTCTTTGTACTTGAAATCTCTTTCACCGAAAAATTCTTTGTAAAAAAACTGTACGCTAATTCAACCAAAAATTTTGATGTACTTACTATTCTCGAATCATTTAATAACTCTCTAAACATTATATTTGTTCCATGTATATATTCCTTAGCAACTACATAAACTTCATTAATACTTAATAATTTTAATACTATATATAAATCTTTATTTAATTTTCCCATAAAATTTTGAACTACTTCGATATAATTTTTCTCATGATATGAATCTATGAATTGTAAATTTTTTTCCATATTAAATCACCTCTATAAATATTTTAATTCATGAATTTGTCAAATTGGTTACAATAACCTTAATTTATTCTTAAATATTTTAAACCTTTCTGTTAACACCATAGTTCTATTTAATCTTATATAACTTTTTATTAAATAGTTTTTCACAAATTTATTATACAGTATTAATCAGTCTCTGTAAACCTTTACTTATCGTTTTATATAATTCTATTGCCTAATTAATAAGATTAATTAGGCAACTTTTATTTTATTACAATTTTATTTTTTTAATTTTAATCCAAACTTTTCTTTTAATCTTGTCCATATATTTGAATCATCATCTTCTTCATCTATATCATATTCTTCTTTAAAGTTATCAATTTTACAGGTCTCTTCTAAATTACTAATAGAATTAACTTTTTCTTCATCCTTATAAAACCTATATTCCATTTTATCTTTTTGTGAATTTGCAATTTTAATTTCTTCATCTGTTAACTTTTTAATATTAAGTCCTAATAAACATATAGAGCTTTCTAACATATATAGTTTTTCTGTAGTATTACAATATAGCCCTTCAACTAATCTATATTTATCATTTTCTTTTTCTTTAACCCAAGCTTTTAATGTTATGTTTTCTTCTCCATATTTTAAATCTTTAACAGAATATACTTCATCAAAAACTTTATATGCAATATTATTGATTTTATCAATTATTCTAACTCTTACAATTGTATCTAATGCTTTAAACATCTTCTTATCATATCTTATTTCCATTGAAACTATTTCTTTTGCTTCTTGATACATAGGATACTCTTTTTCTTTTATTAACCTTCTTAATAACTTTACTTCATTAATATCTGAATTGTAATATTCATTTATTACTTTACTTTTATTAAGTAACTCTTCTAATTTATTATAAAAATATCCTAAATATAATACTAATATTTTTTCTTCATCTGTTATATTAGACTCTATAAAATTTAAGTTGCTTAATATTTCATTTAAAATTTCTATAGAGTCATAATTTTTATTTTCTATAAATACAGTTTTTAATCTCTCCACTAGTGTTAACTCATCTTCATTCTTTTCTTTTTCTTCAACAATATCTAGTGCTAGCTCTTCAGCTGATATTTCATTAGTATTCTGCTTTTCTTCATAGTTTGTTACTTCATCTATAATCTTATTTATATATCCTTCTAGAAAATCATTTTCATCTATAGTCTTATCTTCATCTACTTCAACAAGCTCTATAGAAATATTACTTTTCTCTTTTTCCGTAATTCCTATAAAACTATTACTCCTTTTTTCTTGTATCTCATTATTAGTTCTATCTATAATAGAATCACTAATATCCTTTTTTAATTCTTTTAACTCTAGTTTTATTTTTTCTATTTCCTCATTAGCTGATTGTAATTTTAGTTTTTGATTTTCTATTTCAATTTCTTTTTCTTCAATTATTTTTAATAAGTCTTTTTTATTCTTTACTTTTTCATCTAATTTAATTCTTTCTCTATCCATACTTTATCCTACTATCTTTTTTTAGTTTAATCTATTTATAAATATATTATACCACTAAATTCTACTATAAAGTTACAAAACAGTCACATATTTCACATATTTCTTTTGTTTGAAGTCTATATTATCTTTTCAAATGCTATTCGTTGGCTACCATCTTCTAAATATATTATTCCACAATATTTAAAATCATTTTTCTCAAGTAATTTTTGCATTGAAATATTATCTTTATGTGTATCTATTTTTATACTATTTACTTTATTTTCTTTACATAAATTTTCCACTTCTTTAATTATATCTGATGCAATTCCATTCCCTTTATATTTCTCATTAACTGCAATTCTATGTATGACAGCATAATCGCCACTATTTAACCATTTTCCATCATATATGTTCTTATAAGATTTATCCTCTTCAAATGAAACCATGGCTGTTGCTAATATTCTATTTTCACTTTCTAATACATAACTACTATTATTTTTTATATCACCATATATAACATCACTATTTGGATATCCATTTTGCCATTGATCTATTCCATTTTTTCTAAAGTACTCCTTTGCATCATCTATTATCTGCATTACATTTTTTATATCTTCTATAATTGTCTTTCTAAATTTCATAAGTATACCTCAATAAATAATATTAAATTTTTATTATATAATTATTATTTTATTATATAACAAAAGAGGGATATTAGTTATCCCCCACTTTAAATTAATTTTTAGTTTATTGCATAACCCCCAAAACTTTGTTTTGGTGCGGTTTTACAAACTCA
>UQQU01000080.1 GCA_900543325.1 uncultured Clostridium sp.
TTTTTTACTTTGTGGATAACCGCACTTAAAAAACATTAAGTTTTTCAGTGCCCTCTAATTGTAGCAGTTCATTTTTTTTGCTAAATATCTAATAAATTCTTCTTATATGAAGAGTAGAGATGTCTTAATAAACTCATTTTATCTTCTAATTCTAAGTAAAGATCAGAAGCGAGTGATAAGTTGTCTTCATTAATTGCTTCTTTAAGTCTTGTGAAAAGACTCTTAGTAGAATTAGTATCTTTCATTATATAAAGTCTTAATTCGTGAATTCTCATCCAGTTAGTTAAATCTAAATCAAGAGCTTTATTTACGTCGTGAAGGCATTTAGAGTCTCTTATTTCAGTAGTGAACTTATTTACTATTCTATGAGATATCTCCATTTTCCATCTCTTAATAGTTGCCATTCTAAAGCTGTTAATAAGTTGGTCAGTTAATACACCATTTCTCTTTAAAACTTCTACTTTTTCAGGATATTTATCTAAAGCACTAATATTTTCATAAATTGTAGCTGGAGCTTTACTGAAATATTTATTTCTTTCTTCTTCAGTGAAGTCTTCAAATACATCTTCTTCAGCTCTGTATTTTCTATTCTTTTCTAAATAATCTGCCTCTTCACCATATTCTTTAGAAAGTTCAGCTAGTAATTCATCATCAGTTTTATTATTATTTACTGCATAAAGAATACCATCAAGCATAGCCATATAGCACACAGCTATAGTTATATATGCATTTGAATGAGGATTTGGAGATCTTAATTCAAATCTTGTAGCTAGAGGATTAGCTAAATCTCTAATAAGTCCAACAAGTATAGATCTATTTCTAGATGGATTACTTGGAGATAATCCAAGGGAAGTAACTATACAAACTGGAGCTTCAAATCCAGGCTTTAATCTCTTTAAAGAATTATTAGTTGAAGAGATAAATGGGTTCATAACTTCATAGTTTTTAAGAAGACCCATTAATGAACCATAACCAATAACACTTAAGAAGTGATCTTTTGTAGTATGGAATAAGTTTATTCTCTTACCATTTTTAAGTTTTAAGCTAATTCCTAGATGAACGTGCATACCAGAACCAGCAACACCATCAAGAGGTTTCGCCATGAATGTAACATCTAATCCATATCTTCTATAAGTTTCTTGAACTAATATTTTTATAAATAATTCGTTATCAGCAGCTTGAACTGCATCAGAATATTTCCAGTCAACTTCAATTTGTTCCATTACATGATCAAAATTACCAGAAGAATCTAGTTTAGCTCTAACACCACCAACTTCTTTATGCCCCATTTCAGGCTCAAATCCATAAGCTTCCATTAATAATAAAGTTTCTTCTAATGCTGTACGAACTTTACCTTTAGTTCTTGTCCAATATTGTTCATGAAGTACTTGAGAAGTAGATAATTCTTCAAGTTCAGCATTAGTATTTGGAGTTTTAACCCAAAATTCTAGCTCTGTAGCAGAAGTTATAACTATCTCATCAATATCATCTTTTTTTATGTTATAAATATCTAACACTTCAGGATGTGTTTCGAAGATATTCCATAAGTTATCCTTAAAAGTTTTAACTGCATTATTTAAAATGTTTCTTGAATCTACAGGTTTGTTATCATGATATAAGAAACAAGGTATTCTTAAAGTACCTACAGGTTTATTTGTTGAGTAATCAATAAAATCATAGTTATAATCAACAAACCATTTGCAGTTTAGATCAGCAACCATATCTACTTTTGCGTTATTTAATGTAGCAATTCCAGGTAAAACAACTGATGAACCATCTGTTTGAACCGCAACTCCATGTAGGAATGAATCTAAGTCATCTAAAAATAAATTTACTGGAATTTTTTCATCAGTATCATTTCCAGAAAGATCAATACCAACAAATGATACAAATTTTATTTCTGGATGGGCAGATAGAATTTCTCGTACTTGCTCCTTTGAGTGATTTTCTTTAGGTATAGTGTAAAGTAAATTATCAATCATAAGCTTTAATTTCGTAATATCTATATAATATTTACGAAATAAGTTCACATCCTCTCATTTAAAAAGTCGAATAATAATAAGGATAAGAAGAAAAATATTCGCAATTTCCTTATAGTGATTTTATTACAAATTTGATAAATATGTCAATATATTTATTGTTTAAATTGTAATAAAATATCACAATTTTTCATAAATTATTCCTATTTACAAATTATAACATACTTTTAAAAATTTGATAAACATATATTTAAAAAAGTTAACTACTATAATTGCATAATAATATTTAAATGATTAATAATAAAAATATATAAATATAGTTTTAACAATAAGAGGAGATTTATTATGAATAACGTTGTATGTCCTAACTGTGGAGAAATAATTTTTCAGGAACCAGGTTGTGAGGCTAATGGAATTATAACTTGTGATAGCTGTAAAGAACAAATTAAATGGAAATGTGATGGTAAGAAAACAATAACTAAAATAGGAAATTAAATATATTAATTTAAAATCTCACGGCTAAGTGAGATTTTTATTTTTTTACGGAAAAAGGAAGTGAGATAGAAAAATATGGAATAATATGGTAAAATGGTATTGTAGTATACGTTTTAATTAGTAGTTTATATATAGTAAATAAAAAATAGGGATAAATAATAAAGGAGATGGGGAAAATGAATAAGTGCAAAGAAAAGGTGAAAGAAGAAAGGTATGGAGTAGTAATTACATTAGTAGTAATGCTTGTTAGTGTACTTCTTTCTAAGAGTTATTTAAATAAGTATTTTGACGTAATATTATATGCAGGTATATTTTCGGTTATTGGTGGATTTTTATATTCAATTATAAATATTGATAACATAAAAATAGGACAAACAGTAATTATAGGTGGAATAGCTACTATGCTTTTAAGTTGTGTATTATAAAGTTTGTTAAGTAAAATAACATATTATAAAATAAAAAAAGTCTGAAGTTCAGACTTTTTTATTTTATGAATAAATATCTAATTTTCTGTTAAGTTTGAATTTGTGTATTCTTCATACCATTTATTAAATAAAACTCTAATAGAAGCTGCTACTGGAACTGCAAGTAACATTCCAAGTAAACCACCTACATTACCACCTATTATAATTGCCATCATAGTAAAGACAGCATGAAGCCCAACACTATTTCCAACGATTTTAGGGGCTAATAAATTATTATCAATTTGTTGAACAACAAGCATAGCGATAATAGCATAAATAACTTTAATAGGTCTACCACTTAATAATCCCATAACTGCGGCTAGAATTGTACCAACTAAAGGTCCGACATAAGGAATCATATTACAAATACCTGCAATAAGCCCTATTACAATAGCATAATCTATACCGACTAGAGATAAAGCTATTGCTGACAATGCACCAACACAAAATGCTTCTAATAATTGGCCACGAATAAACTTTGAAAATACGTCATGTATTAGTCTAAATGTTTTTGCAATTTTATTTCCAGCAATACTTTCTCTAAAAATCAAATAATATAATTTTTTCCATAGTTCAATAAAGTATTCAGAATCTTTAAGTATATAAATACTTATAATAATTGCAATAAAGAATGAAGCAATATTACTTCCTATAGACATAATATTAGAAGTCATGGCTCCAAGATTAATCATAATATATTTTTGAAGAGTAGCAACTATTTGAATTATATATGGTTGTAAGTTATCAATAAAAGGTATATTAAGGCTTTTTAAAGTATTTTGTATTGAAGAAGTAGAAAATGAATTAGTGTTCAAATATGAAGATATATCCGATATTATATTTGTTATTGTTGTATTTTTTGATAACTGCCCACCAATCATGAAATAAATACCCCAAAGTAAAGCTAATATAATTCCAATTATCAAAAGATATGATGATACAATAGCAATTATTCTTCTAACAGATTGATTTTTTATTTTATATAGAGTGTTTGTTCTAAGAAAATTTTCTATAATTTTTGTTAAAGGATATAGTAGATAAGCTATAACTATAGCAATAAGTAGTGGCTTAATTAGACTTAGTCCAGCTCCAATAATATTAAAGGTAGTAGTGAATATTTTACCTACATTGGACATAATAGTTAAAGCCAAATAAATAGCAATAGCTGTTAAAGTAACATATATTGAATACTTTAATAGTTTTTTATCAAAATGTATTTTCAATTATTTCACCATCCTAATCTTAAAGTAATTTTAATAATATTTAAAGTATATTATATCATAAAATTAAATTGTTTAATGGATAAATTTACTTAAAAATAAGTTTTATAAGTTAGATATAAGAATATAAAAATAGAAAAATTTAGGTAAAACAGAAGGGGAAAAATTAAAAATATAGAATAATCATAATTATCAGAATTTTTGTAAAAATATACTAAATTCTAAAGGGGGAAGGACAATATAGGAATATTTTAATTAGTTAAAATATATAATAAATATAAATTACTTAATTATATATGATGTAATTTTAAAAAGTATTAATTTGAAAAATTAGGGAGGAATTCAGTATGGAAAATGTTTATTCACGAATTGATGTTAACGCTTACGTAGCAAAATATATGGATGAAACAGGATGTAATTTAAATGAGGCTTGTGAGGAGTTAGGAATTGATCCTTCAAAAGTATTTACAGTTTCTTCAGAAGAAGATGAGATATAATAAATAGTAAAAAGTAGAAACTGAATAAAACTGATTTAAAGTAATATTTAAAGATTATAAGTATAATTTTTAAATATTACTTTGAAGCAGTATTTTTATTGTTTTAAATATGCAAGGCTTTACTATGATGATACATGCTGATATACTATAAAACATTAGTAAGATATTTTGATAAGAAACAAAAGGCTATACAAATTAAGAGGGAGGAACAACTTGAAGAAAAGAAAAAAGGAAACGATTTTAATAGGTGTTGGACTTGTATTATTGTCTGTAATTTTACATTATGTACATGTTTTAATTTTTAAGGATGTACATCATACAATGATATTTTTAATTGCAGATATAGCATTTATTCCAATGGAAGTATTTTTTACTACTATAGTAATAGATAAAATGCTTGAAAGAAGAGAAAAGGAGCATTTATTAGAAAAATTAAATATGCTTATAGGATTATTTTATACTGAGCTTGGAACAAAATTATTATCGGATATAGTAAAGGGTGATGCACATGGGGTTATGGCTAATCATAGAACTATAACATCTGATACATGGTGTGATAAATCATTTGCAAAATTACATGAAGATATTCTTAATTATGATTATGAAATAAATATAGATAAGATTAATTTAAAGGATATAAGAAATAGATTAGATGATAATAAGGATTTACTTATTAACTTAATTTCTAATGGAAATTTATTAGAGCATGAGACATTTACAGAAATGTTAATGACAATAATGCATTTAAAAGAAGAATTGGACACAAGATATTGTGAAGATATTGAAGAATATGAAATAAAACATATAGAAAAAGATTTAATGGCTGTATATAAGTATTTAACAATAGAATGGGCTGAATATATGAAGTATTTAAGCAAAAATTATCCAAGCTTATATTGTAAGGCTCTTATAAATAATCCTTTTGATAATAGAGATAAGAGAATTAAAGATAAATGCTTTTTAGAAAGTATAAAGTAGATAAATTTAACATGTACATAAGTAGCAACTTTATTAAAAAGTAAGGTTGCTATTTTTTTATGCATAATAATTATTATTATATTACAAATAAATATAAATATGTTAAAATCGATATAGGGTTAAAGGAGGAGTTATGGGAAAGGTTAATGGGAAGAAAGTGTATTTAAATAGTGTTTTAAAAATATTAATGGGTATATTTACTGCAATATCAATTATAGCAATTTCTACAATAATAGCATTGAAT
The DNA here is from genome assembly GCA_900543325.1 of uncultured Clostridium sp. GTDB lineage: Bacteria > Bacillota > Clostridia > Clostridiales > Clostridiaceae > Clostridium. The sequence goes on from UQQU01000080.1 coordinate 5,878, forward strand.
CTTAGATTTATATATAAGTTTATTATAGATAAGTATGATTTAGTTAATATTACTGGGGTTTCAGGAGAAAATTTAATGAATGATTATAGTGGATTAATAAATTATCTTCAGAATCCGTTTATAGAACAATTAAGATTTAAAAATTTTGCTATGAGTCCTTATGGTGAAATACACTTTTATGAAGTTAAAAGAATTTTTATTTCATTAATTATTATAGCTTTAATTTTTATAATAGGTAATTTTATTTATGTTATTGCTTGTAAGATTAAAGGATATAAATATTTTGGTAGAAGAATTATAGGAAATCTTAATTCAGGATCAAACATTTTAATTATGTTTTTTATAATATTAGTAGCAGCATATATTATAGATTTTTCAAAGGCTTTTATAATATTTCATAAAATATTTTTTAAAAATGATTATTGGGTATTTGATGAGAATATGGATCCTATAATAAATGCTTTGCCTGAGGATTTATTTATGATATATGGTGCTATAATATTAGGAATAATTATAATATCATCTATAACTATTAAAGTTATAAATAAAAAATATCTCAATGAGCAATTATCTGAGATTAAATTTTAATTTTTAACAGGTATCATTAGAGGAAGTTTTTTTACTAGAATTAAATAATTAGATAATAATGCACATGTTGTAATAGGGTTTCTTATTATAATATGTGCATTAATTTTTATTTTAGTGAAGGAGATACATGAATAGAAAGGTTTCTTTAAGTTTATGTATGATTGTGAAGGATGAAGCAAAAACTCTTGGAAGATGCTTAAATTCAGTAAAATCATTTATAAGTGAAATTATAATAGTAGATACAGGTTCTAAGGATGAAACAAAGGAAATTGCATCAAAGTTTAATGCTAAAATATATGATTTTAAATGGATAAATGATTTTTCGGCAGCAAGAAACTTTGCATTTAGTAAAGCAACGAGTGATTATATAATGTGGTTAGATGGTGATGATTATATCAATGATGACGATATTAGAAAAATAAAATTACTTTTAGAAAATATGGATGATAGTTATGATTATGTAAGTGCAGAATATATACTAGCTAGAAATAATGAGGGTAAGGTGACTACATCGTTAAGGAGAAATAGAATAGTTAAAAGAAAGCGTGGATTTGTTTGGATAGGAAATGTTCATGAATATTTGGAGGTTTATGGAAAAGGGCTTGAGGGAAATTTTGCTATTGAACATGGAAAGGTTAAAAAGTATACAGATAGAAATCTTCAAATATTTAAACAAATGGAGAAAAACAACAAAAAATTTACTCCAAGGGATATGTATTATTATGCTAATGAGTTATTTGATAATAAATATTATAATGAAGCCATAAAGCAATATAGAAAGTTTATAAATACTAAACAAGGATGGATAGAGGATGTAAAGGGTGCATATTTAAAGATTATAAGTGCATTAAATATAACAAATCAAAAGGATAAAATACCTGATATTGCATTTGAATCCTTTAAGATAGATACTCCCACAGCAGAAATTGCATGTAGTTTGGGAGAGTATTATATTGAAAAAAAGAATTTTAAACAAGCAGCATTTTGGTATAGAGTAGCATTAGATTCAAAACCTGATAGTTATAATATGGCTATTTCAAATAGTGATTATTATACATGGATACCAAGTTTGCAATTATGTGTTTGCTATTATAATCTAGGTAAAATAAAATGTTCATATTTCTTTAATGAGTTAGCAGCAACCTTTAATGGAGAATCAGAAAAGATTTTATATAATAGAAATGTATTTGATAGGGATTTTAAAGAATTAAAGATAGAACCTCCTAAATTGGAATACCCATTAAAACTAAGTGATTATAGCAAATATCTATAGATTACCCATAGTAAGATTATTGATTGGATTAATAGAGGGTGTAAATAAAAAAAGTAATTATAAGTCCTATATGAAGTATATAGTCTTCTTTTAGGAAATATAATTACTTTTTTTATGAAATTTTATAATTGCATGAAGTTTTTTAAAGAAATATCGAATGCTTTTACTGAATGGGTTAGTTCTCCTGAGGAAATAAAATCTACACCAGACAATGCATAATTTCTTACAGTATCTAAAGTAATATTTCCTGAACATTCTGTAAGAGCACGTCCATTTATTAATTTAACCATTTCAGTAGCTTGGGATGGAGACATATTATCTAGCATAATTATGTCAGCACCAGCTTCAAGAGCTTCTATTACATCTTCTTTAGATTCAGTTTCAACTTCTATTTTTCTAACAAATGAAGAATTTTCTTTAGCTAGTCTAATTGCTTCTTTTATACTACCAGCGTATCCAATATGATTATCTTTAATTAAAATTCCATCTGATAAAGAAAAACGATGGTTATTTCCACCACCTATTTTAACAGCATATTTTTCTAATATTCTAAGATTGGCTGTAGTTTTTCTTGTATCTAAAAGCTTTGTATTAAGCCCTTTAAGTTCATTTACATATTTGTTAGTTAATGTTGCAATTCCACTCATTCTTTGAAGCAAATTTAAAGCAACTCTTTCACCCATTAAAATATTAAGGGCATCACCCTTAACCTCACCAATTATATCACCATTTTTTACCCTTGAACCTTCTGTGACTAGTGATGTAAATTGAACTTCACCTAATATGGTAAATACTCTTTCAAATACAGGTAATCCACAAATAATTCCATCTTCCTTAGCAATTAGAGAAGCTTTTGCTTTAGATCCTTTAGTAACTACAGAGGAAGCTGTAATATCACCGTAAGGAATATCTTCTTCTAGTGCATTTTTAATTATTTTATCAATAATTAAATAGTTTAGCATATCTATTATCCACCTTTCTTTTTAAAAAGTTTATTAATTCTTCATAAGAATCTAATGCATATGATTTAGGTTCTTCAATAATCTCTTTAAATTTTATTTCACTTATTTTAGAGTTAATATTTTCAGCAGCTTGTTTACCAAAAACTAAGGCTTCTAATAGGGAGTTACTAGCAAGTCTATTACTTCCATGTACTCCAGTACAACTAGCTTCACCAACAGCATAAAGATTACCCATAGATGTTCTAGAAAATAAATCTACTTTAATTCCTCCCATACAGTAATGATGAGCAGGAGCTATAGGAAGAAGATCTTTATCCATTTCATAACCTCGTTTTAAGCATTGGTTATATAGAAAAGGAAATCTATCTATTAGAAACTCTTTTGATTTTTTAGTCATATCTAGATAAACATAAGGAGTATCTGGAGTTTTTTCTATTTCTTTTAATATCGCAGTAGATACAATATCCCTAGGGAGTAAGGAATCAATAAATTCTTCGTGGTTTTGATTTAAAATTATTCCGCCCTCACCACGTAGAGATTCTGATAAAAGCAATTTCCTTCCTTTAGCTGATGGTTCATATAAAACAGTAGGATGAAGTTGTAGATACTCCATATCTTTAATTTCAATATTATTTTTTAGGCCGATATTAAGGCCATCTCCAGTTAAGGATTCAATATTAGTTGTAGAATTAAATATACCTCCAATACCACCAGTTGCTAAGATAGTAAACTTACTATTTACATTATAAGTTTTATTTGAATCCCTTAAGACTCCACCATAACAAATATTATCTTTAGAGATTAAATCTATTAATGTTGTATTTTCTATCATAGTAATATTCTTTTTATTAGCAGCAATGTTTAATAAAGTTTCAGTAACTGATTTTCCAGTTTCATCTTTAACATGGACTATTCTAAATTCACTATGACCACCTTCTCTTGTATATCTTAGGTTATCTTCAGTTCTGTCAAAAGGTACTCCCATTTTAACTAAATTATTAATATTCTCAACGGAGTTTTTTATTAGAAATTTAACTGCTTCAGTATCATTATGATAATTTCCTGCTTTCATTGTGTCATTAAAATAATTTTCTTCATCAAAAATGCCAAGGGAAGTTGAAACTCCACCTTGAGCTAAATAACTATTACAATCTCTAAAAGTATCTTTAGTTATCATTAATATCCTAATATCATCTCTTAAATTAAGAGCAGTATAAAGGCCTGCAACACCTGTACCAACTATTAAAACATCATAATTCATAATTTTACACTGATAAAAGATGCATATTTTCTAGAGCTTTATGAGCGCTAACTCTAAGTTCTTCGTCAATATGAATTTCAAATTCTTCATTTTTTAAACAATTATATAAATCATTAAGAGATATTTTTTTCATATTAGGACAAATCATTCCTGTCTTTGTAGGAATAAAAGTTTTATTAGGACTTTTTAATTTCATTTCATAAAATACACCTTCTTCAGTTACTACAATAAATCCATTAGCATTTGAAGAAACACTATAATTAATAAGTTCTGATGTACTTCCTATATAGTCAGCTAAATCACGAACTTCTTTATTACATTCAGGGTGAACTAAAACAGGATAGTTTGGATATTTTTCTTTTAGTTCTATAATCTCATCTTTTTCAATTCTTTCATGAGTAGGACAAAAACCAGGATATAAAGTGAATTTTTTATTTGGTAGTTGTTCAGCTAAATACCCACCTAAGTTTCGATCAGGTAAGAAGATTATTTCGTCAGAATCTATATTATTTAATATATTAATAGCTGATGATGAAGTAACACATACATCAGACAAAGCTTTTATATCTAAATTAGAATTAATATAACTGACTACCTTGGCATTAGGATGCTTGTCCTTTAAAATTTCAAGGCGATTAACTAAAGCCATATCAGCCATAGGGCAAGTTGTACTATTTGATGGAATAAGTACTTTTTTATTTGGAGAAAGAATTTTTGCACTTTCAGCCATGAATTTTACTCCACAAAAGATTATTAAATCTTTATCACTTTCCATAGCTTTTTTACTTAAAAAGTAAGAATCACCAACTATATCAGCAATTTCTTGAATTTCATCACACTGATAAAGATGAGCAACTATTAGTGCATTTTTTTCTTCTTTTAATTTTAGTATTTCTTCTTTTAAGTTCATTTTTACACCTCTTTTAAAAATATTTACTTGTGTATATACACAAGATTATCATAAAAGTGTACATAATTCAATACGACTATATTAATGCCTCTGAGGTTAATACATATATTTACAGAATATAATTTTAAAAATGGCATAAGGAACAAATTAGTAGGGAATACAGTCTAATGTAGGAAGAGAAAAATATTAAAATAATGCCTCTGAGGTTAATGAAAAAATTGGAAATTAAGAGGCGGAAGAAAGAGAGAAAAAATGGTTTTTAGTAGTATTTTATTTATATTTAGATTTTTACCTATAGCAATGATTTTATATTTTTTAACTCCCAATAAATATAAAAATTTAACTTTGCTACTTATAAGTTTAACTTTTTATTCCTGGGGTGAACCTAAGTATTTTTTGATAATGGTAGCATCAATATTTGTAGATTACTTTGTCAGTAGAGGAATAGAAAAAAGTAGAAATAATAAGAAGGTAAGTATAGCCCTTTTATCTATATCCATAGTATTTAATTTAGGAATGTTATTTTTCTTTAAATATTTCAACTTCTTTTTAGAAAATGTAAATAATATTTTAGAGTTATCTTTAAAATATGTAAAAATAACATTACCTTTAGGTATTAGTTTTTATACCTTTCAAACTATGTCATATACCATAGATGTATTTTTAGGGAAAGTTAAGGCTGAAAAGAATATTATTAATTTTGGCGCATTTGTATGTTTATTTCCACAGCTTATTGCAGGACCTATAGTTAAATATACTGATATAAATGTTGAATTAAAACATAGAAAGATAGATATGAAACAAATTCAAGATGGAATAGAGTTGTTTATACTTGGATTAGGAAGTAAGGTACTTATAGCAAATAATATAGGAGCATTTTGGTCTGAAATTGAAGGAAAGGGCTTTGCGGGTGTAGGAACAGTAATAGCATGGATATCTGTTTTAGCATTTGCATTTCAAATATATTTTGATTTTACTGGTTATTCACTGATGGCAATAGGACTTGGTAAGATATTAGGATTTAACTTTCCAAGAAATTTTAATTATCCTTACATATCAAAAAGTATAACTGAATTTTGGAGAAGATGGCATATTACATTAGGATCTTGGTTTAAAGAATATGTATATATACCTTTAGGAGGGAACAGAGTAGGGAGGTTAAGATTATATATTAATTTATTTATAGTATGGTTTTTAACTGGATTTTGGCATGGAGCTAGTTACAATTTTATACTGTGGGGATTATACTTTTTTATTTTAATTAGCATAGAGAAAGCTGTTTTATTAAAGTTTTTAGAAAAACATAAAATAATTTCACATATATATTCGATATTTTTTATATTACTTGGATGGGCAATATTTGCAGTAGTAGATTTAGGTCAACTTAAAATATTATTAAAAGAAATGTTTAGCATAAGTAAAAATAATCAATGGATGTATTATGTACGAAATTATGGGATTACTTTTATAATTGCAACAGTACTTTCAACTCCAATAGTAAAAAATATATATAATAAAGTTATTAAGAGCGATATTTTAAATACATTTATTTTGATGATTATATTTTTATTATGTATAGCTTATTTAGTTGATGCTACATATAATCCATTTTTATATTTTAGATTTTAGGGGGTGATGATTAGATGAAGAAAAATTATTTGTTATATTCCTTTGTTATAGTAATTGTATCATTGAGCATAGTTAGTTTAATTAGTAATGATAAAGAATTTTCAGAGTTAGAAAATAGAAAATTAAAAACAAGTGTTGCATTTTCAATAAAAAATTTTTTAGATGGAAGTTTTCAAAAAGAGTATGAAAAGTATATTAATGATCAATTTCCATTAAGAGATAAATGGATAAGCTTAAAATCAATGAATGAATATGTTTTAGGTAAAATTGAAAATAATGGAATAATATATGGAAGTAATGGAGAGCTATTTGAAAAATTTGATTCTTTAAATGAGGAAAGATTAAAAAATAATGTTGAGGTTATAAATAATTTCGCAGAAAAGTATTATGATAAGGTTTCATTAATGATTATACCAAACTCATATGAAATATATAAAGAAAGTTTACCAATGGGTTCAGCTATAATTATGCAGGAAGAAACAATTAACAAAATATATGATTTTTCAAAATACACTAATAATATAGATGTAATGAAAGAATTATTAAACAATAAAAATAGCTATATTTATTATAAAACAGATCATCACTGGACAACATATGGAGCTTATTTAGCTTACTGTAATTTTATGGATTCAATTAATGAAAATAGAGTTGATTTAGAAAATTTTCAAAAAGTAGAATTACCTAATTTTTATGGATCATATTACTCGAAAGCGAAACCTTTTAACATTAAACCAGATATAATGACTTATTATGATTTTGATAATTCAACAATGGAAATAGTTGGGGATAAAATATATGATTCTATATATGATTACTCCAAGGAGACTTTAAGGGATAAGTATTCGTTATTTTTATATGGAAATAATCCATTAACTATAATAAAAAATAATAATATTAAAAATAATAAAAAAATATTAGTTATAAAAGATTCCTTTGGAAATTCATTAGTACCATTTTTGACTCAAAATTATGAAGAAATTCATATTATAGATTTAAGACACTTTGGTAATAGATTAAGTAATTATTTAGAAGAAAATGATTTTGATAATATTTTGATTATATATAATTTTATAAATTTAGCTACAGATAATAATATATTAAGACTTAAGTATTAAATTTACGCAGTAACAACAAAAGGATTAACTATTTTCTTAATGTTACTGCGTAAATTATTTACAAATTATAAATAAGATAAAATACTAATGGTTTTAGTATCGATTATTTCACCTTTTTTTATCATTAATTTTATCTCATCTAATGTAAATTTTTTTATATCTGTAAATTCATCTTCATCACATGATTTTTTACCCTCATATAAATTAGTAGCTTTAAATAAGTGAATTATTTCATCACAAAATCCAGGTGCAGTAGCGATTTTTCCTAGATAAATCATATCTTTAGCTTTATAGCCAGTTTCTTCTTCTAGTTCTCTATGAGCACAAGTTATAGGGGTTTCATTTTTATTAAGTTTCCCAGCTGGAATCTCAAGAAGTGTTTTCTCTAAAGGTTTTCTAAATTGTTCTACTAATATAACTTCATTATCATTTAGAAAAGGAATTATAGCACAAGCTCCCGGATGTTTAATTATATCTCTATTAGATAAATTTCCATCAGGTAATTCAACGTCAACATTTATTAAACTTAAATAATTACCATTATATATTACTGTTTCTTTAATAGTAGTTTCAAAAAAAATTCATAAATATATCTCCTTGTAATATCTGTTAGTGTAAAGTTTTTTACACTACTTTTCTTTTAAATTCTTTATATATCAA
>UQQU01000081.1 GCA_900543325.1 uncultured Clostridium sp.
GAGTTTGTAAAACCGCACCAAAACAAAGTTTTGGGGGTTATGCAATAAACTAAAGATTAAATAGATTGGGGGATATTAATGAAAATTAAATCAACAGCACTTCCACCAATAGGAATGCGTATTATTAAATCATCAATTGGAGTACTGTTAGGATTTATTATTTATTTGCTTAGAGGAAAGCAAGGCGCTCCTTTTTATACAGCATTATCAGTTTTATGGTGTATGCAACCGTATCCTAGTAATGCAAAAGCAAATGCAAGACAAAGAACTATAGGAACAATGATAGGAGCATTTTATGGATTAATAATGATATTACTAGAATATTATTTTTTACCATTTGATAATGAGTTTATTAGGTATTTAATAATATCTGTACTAATAATACCAGTTATATATACAACAGTAGTAATAAATAAGAAAAACGCATCATACTTCTCGTGTGTAGTTTTCTTAAGTATAGTTGTTAATCATCTTAATGATAAAAATCCATATTTCTTTGTTTTTAATAGAGTTTTAGATACAATGATAGGGATAGTTCTAGCATTAATAATAAATACTGCTAGAATTCCTAGAAAGAAAAGAGATAATTTATTGTTTGTTTCAGAACTAGATAAAGCTTTATTAAATATGCATAATACATTAACTCCATATAGTAAGATTGAGTTAAATAAGATGTTAGATGATGGACTTAAATTTACTATTGCAACAATGAGAACTCCAGCAGCCTTATTAGAAGCATTAAAAGATATTAGAATAAAACTTCCTGTTATTGCTATGGATGGAGCTATATTATTTGATGTAAAAGATAATAGGTATTTAAAAGTATATGAAATGACATATTCAGAAACCAAAGAATTTCTAGAATTATTTAAAGAAAATAACTTACATTGTTTTGTTAATGTAGTGGTAGAAGATTCAGTAATTATTTATTATGATGATTTTAAGAATGAGGTAGAAAAAAGGATTTATGATACTCTTAGATCATCTCCATATAGAAATTATATTAAGGAAGAACTACCAGAGCGATATGGTGCAGTTTATTTAATGCTTATAGATGAAAATAAAAAAATTGAAAATTTATATTCACAAATGAAAGAACTTGGATATACAGAAAGATTTAAAATTTTAAAATATAGCTCAGATGATTTTCCAGGATATTCTTATATAAAGGTATATAATAAAAAAGCAATTAAGGAAAATATGATCCAATATATTAAAGAATTAACTAAAGCTGATGATATAATAATTTTAGAAAGTAGTAAAGAAGGAAAAAACCTAAGAGTAAATAAAAATGAATCAAATGAAATAGTTAGAAATTTAAAAAAAATATATGAACCTTATTTTTGGAAGTAAATAATAATAGACTACTTTTCTCATGAAAAGTAGTCTATTATTATTTAAAAAACTTTAATGTTTATAGCCACTTCCAGCACCGGTTTTAGCTTTTATTTCATGTAGATTTAAGTTACCATCATGTTCATTAATAACATTTTCAATTTTATGGCTCTTATGAGATTTTCCATAGTTACTTATTTCTTCACCAATCTCTAAATTAGTGTTATTATGCTTATAGCCATTTCCAGCACCAGTTTTAGCTTTTATTTCATGTAAATTAAGGTCTTCGTCATTTTCGTGAATAACTTCTTGGATTTTATGGCTTTTATATTTTTTCATTTTATCCTCCTATAAAACAATAATAGAAAATATATTTTCTATTATTGTTTTATGTTAATTAAAAATAAAGATACGTTGTTTTTATTACCATTTCAGTATTAAAATAAAAAAATATTGTTAGTATTATTTAAAAAATAAGTGAATATACATTAGTATGTAAATGTATACAAAGAGGTTTGGGAGGGATATTTAATGAGAATAAAAGTTACATCACTTTCAGTTGTTAAGGAGACAAGTATAGCTAAAAAATTAGGAAATAATAAGGCTTTTAGAGTAAAGTATATAAGAGTAAATACTGATTCTGAAAGTTTAGAAAATTACGGAGAAAAATCAGATATATTAAGGTGTTTAAAGAGCTGTATAAAGGATAATGGAAAGACAATAGATTATAATGAAATAAGCGAATTAGTTGCTTCTAGTAACATAATAGGAAATAATTTCTGGAATGAGAATGAATTTGAAAAAGTTTTTAGATTTGAGTATAGAGATTATTTTGATTTTTCAGAGTGTAAGTTCAATTACGTGTAAAATAAAAAGATTAAATAAAAGTCGAGCAATAGATATGATACATCTATATAAAATAAATTAAACTATTATTATAAAAGTATCATATTGAAGGTTCGACTTTTTTTTAGAGTTAAGATATAAATTAATACCATTATTTAAACATATATGATAATTATTTTTTTATAGGATATATAATATAGTTTAACCAACAATTTACTATTATAAAATTTATATTGTTATGTTAGTATGAAGTGGACAAGTTGTTAAAGACGTAAAAGTACATAACGACTAAAAATGAATTATTAATAATAGTTCAAATTATAGGAGGAATGGAAATGAAATCGAAAATAATTTCATTAGTATTATTAGGAAGTATATTTGTTGGGGGAGTACAAGCTCATGCAGCTACTATTAGTAATAGTGATAGTTCTAGAAAAGTAACAGTTTCTAGACCTAATAGACCAAGTAGGCCATCAAATGGAAGTGCTTCAACAATAACACCACCATCAAGTGGAGAAAGTACAGAGAATAATAGTACAACAGACAATAATACAACTGTTAGTGATAAATTTATGGCAGAAGTTGAACAAGCTATCTATAATAAAGTAAATAAAGAGAGAGCTAAGGCTGGAGTACCAGCATTAAGCTATAATACTACTATGGAGAAGTATGCGAGAATTAAATCTCAAGATATGGGAGATAAAAATTATTTTAGTCATACAGATCCAAATGGTAATTATATAACTACACAGATGAAGGCTGATGGAGTTACATATAATGCTTGGGGAGAAAATATTGCATATATAGGTGGAATTACTGATCCAACAGCATTAGCAAATCAATTTATGACAAACTGGATGAACTCAGAAGGGCATAAAAAAAATATATTATCTACGAATTTTAGTAGTATAGGTGTAGGTGTATATAAAATAGGAGATAAGGTATATGCAACGCAAGAGTTTTATAAATAAAATTAAACTTACATAAAAATAGAGGGGTTGTAGTTGGACAACCCCTCTATTCTTATAAAAATAAAGCATCTTTATATCGTCTATTAGTTATATAATAATCTTTTAATAAAGTAGTAAAAACTTTTTTTAGCTCTATTAACTTTTTAATATTATTAATTATTTTAATTAATAATTCTTCCCAAGCAGGATTTTTTATATAATTATCATCAGTAATAAATATATTAAATAATTCATAAATTAAACTTGATAATTCTGGACTAATATGTTGCAATGTATATTCAGAATTTAAATAATTAATAACAGCTTTCAAGGAGGTTTTATCACCTAATGAAAAATAAACTAAAGATTTAACAATAGTGTCAGGAATTATTATGCGATGATCTATTAATTCTGTATTGTAATTCAAGTATTCTAATGATTTTTCATAATCATCTAGTCTATAATAGGCCCAAGCTAAAATTGAATTAATATGTTCAATGAAATAAATATTATTGAATTTTTTAGCCATGTTTAAAGAAATTTCTAAATAATCAATAGCATCACTATAATTATCTAACATGAAATAGACTTCTGCGAATTTCTCATAAGTATTCATTATGCTTATTATATTTCCCTCAGCAACATATAAATTTAATGCCTTTTGAATTGAATCATAAGCTTTGATAGGATTATTTTCTATTCTATAGGAATATGATAACCAAAAATAACAATGGCCACTTTCTTTATAGCTTAAAGCTTCTTGAAGTAAAGTTTTTCCCAATTGTTTATTGTCGGATAATAGTAATATGTCAATTGCAACATAAAAATTATATATAAATTTTTGTTTATTTGATAATAAATCAAAGGATGATAAAATCATATCTTTGGAATCTTGGAATTTATCTCTACAAGGAGTAGAGGCATATCTGGCAAGCTTTGCTAAAAGATAGTCAATAATTAAAGGAGAGGCTAGATATTTATCTTCATCCTTTTCTAATATAGCAAATAACTTATTTGTATAATCAAATTCATTATGATTAAGATTATTAAAAAAGTCTCTTAAATGATTTGTACCTTTATTTATAAACTCAGGGGAATCATTAAACTCAAGACCAAGTCTGTTAAAAATTATAGATAGGACATCCTCACTAGGTAATAATTCACCATTTTCAATACGACTTAAATATGATGGTACGCATATACCTTTTGATAATTGTTTTTGACTAATATTATTGTTTATTCTATTAAATTTTATTATTGATCCGATTATTTTTTTATTATTATTGTATGTATCAATCATTTATTAACCCTTTCATATTACCCCATAAATTAAATATCATTAATAATAACAAAAAAAATAAATTATATCAAATAACAATATAAAATATTAAAAAGAAAGAATAAAAGGATTACAATGAGAAATTTTAAAAATAACATAGAATTATATTTTTGAGGATTAAACTATTAAAAAAGTAAAATTATTTTTAAAGAAATAATAATAACAAAATAAAAGTGTGAAAGTTTAAACGAAAAAACTATATTTAAATATTAATATGTATATAAAATTGAACACAAGAAAAGTTATGAAATTTATTGACTACTTTTTGTAAATTAATTATAATGTAAATGTAAACAAAGAAAAAAACTCAAAAAATTTAAAAAAATACCAAAATAAATTTTTTAATTTTATGAATATTTTCTTGAGAGGCTACATATATGTTTAAAACATATCGGAAACGGTACCTAAAAGGAAAAAAATGAAAAATATGTAGACAAGCATCTATTTTATAAATATAAAGGATTACGATAACAATTTATGAAATCAATTACAAATAGATTTTCATATTAACACGATTTGGAGAGGTTAGAGTAAAAGAAATAGTAAAATCAGAAATGATTTCAGAAATGATTTTTGAAAAAATTGGAATCGGTTTCTAATACTTAGAGTGTATTTAAGTTATATTTGATTAACTTTAAATAAATAGATTTTTAAAAGTGGAGGAGAATATTATGAAAAAACTATTAGTTACATTACTTGTAGCAGCTACTTCAATTAATTTTGTAGCTTGTGGTTCAAGTGATAAGGGAAATGGCAATAAAGGAGATGAAAAGGGTAGTACTAGCTCATCAAGTGATGAAAAGGTAACTTTAAAAGTTCAAGCTGAAAAAGAGTGGATGCCTTATTATGAAAAAGTTAAAGAAACAATAATTGAAAAGTATCCAAATGCAACAATTGAATTAATAGAAACTGGTTCATTTGATCATTTAGATGTTTTAGACCAAACTGACGCAACTAACTCAGATGTTGCAGACGTATTTGCTTTACCTGCTGATAGATTATATGGTTTATCTAAGAACCAAGTTTTAGCGGCTATGCCTGCTGATGAAATGGCAAAAGAAGTTGGTGGATTTGCTGATTTTGACAATGGATTAGGAGGAAACTTCCAAGTTGATGGTGAATATTTAGCATTCCCTTACAATATAGAAACATTAATCGGCTATGTTAATGTTGAAAATGCTAAGGCTGCAAATATAGATACAACTCAAAACATAGAATTTACAGATTTAGGTTACAACCAAATTTTAACAACTGTTCATGATGCTTGGTACGGAGTTGCATTTACTAACTCAGCAAATTTTGAATTATTATCTAAAGATTTAAAAAGTGATGCAACTAAAGAATGGGCTGATTTAACAGAAGAACAACAAAAATTATTTGAAGGATTATATAACTACTGGAAAGGACATAAAGAAAATAATACTTCTTTATGGGATAAAGATGCAGCTGGTGGATATATTGATGAGCAATTTAAAACTGGTGGAACTGATGTTATAAAGATTGATGGACCATGGGCAACTAATTCAGTTAAAGAGTTAGTAGGAAGTGCTGACAATATGCAAATTATTCCGTTAAGCCAAATAACATTTAATGGACAACCATTAAAACACTGGAAAGGTGGATGGGGTCTTGGAATAAATGCAAGATGTGAAGACAATGAAGCACAAATGGAAGTTGCAGAAGCTTTCATTAAAGAAATTGTAAATCCAGCAAATGCAAAAGAATTATTTGATGCTACTGGTAAAGTATTAGAAAATGCTACAATTGACGATTATAAGGATGTAGATGAACTACAATTAAAAGTTATAGAAGCAACTTATGCTAGTTACGAAGTTGCAGAAAATAGACCTTTATTCAGCGAATATGGACAAGTTTGGGAAACTTGGCAAAACTCTTTATTATCATGGTCAGCTAAGAACCCTGCAAATGCAGAAGAAGCTTATAAAGAAGTTAAAGCTTCATTCGATGGTATGATGGCTAACTTCAACTAAGATGTTGAAAAGTTTTAAAGCTTAAAAGGGGACTTAAGTCCCCTTTTAATAAAATTAAATATAAAGAATAACAAAGTTCAAGGAGGAGCCACATGAGAGATAGTATAGAAATGTCAAAAGGAACATTTTATACAATTGCAGCAATATGTGCAGTAATTATTATGCTAACATCATTAGAGATGTTAATCAAAGCAAAGGATACAAGTTTATTTAATATGTGGTTATCCAATGGAAATTTAGGTGAAGACCTATTAACTCAAACAACAAACCAATTATATTCTACATATTTAAATGTATGTATAGCAACATTCTTTGTTAGAGTAATAACTCCAATGGCAGTGGCAATTCATAGTTATTTTACTTTTACAAAACTTAGAGTAAATAAATTATTTGTAATTATTTGGAGTGTAATAATAGTAGGAGCATTTGCATTAAACGCTTTAACAGAACAGTTTTATTCAATATTCTTTATCGGGAGTGGAATTGGTTATTTAGCTTTAATTTTAACAATGATTTACTTAGGGAAGTGTTTAAGAAATGTTAAAAGTATATAATTATGAGGGTATTCAGAGGGTATAAAAGGGGGTAACAAGGTTGAAAAAATTCAATAAGTATTTATATGATAATATTAATCGGGAGTATGATAGAAAAAATTTATACCTTTATGAAGTTTCGGCTTTACAAGAAAAAATTGAAGCTGCAACTGGTAATGAAAGGGAAGAGTTACAAAATAAACTAAAAGAATTAGTTAAAAATAAGAAAGATCATGCTTATAACAAAAAATTATCAGAATACAAGGAAAAGGAAAAAGTATTTCTTGCAGAGGTTAAAAAGAAAACAGACAATTATAAGACAAAGGTAGATACAAGCTTACCTAAGAGTGTTCAGAAGTTACAAATAAGACTTTTTAAAGCTAAAGAATTAGTTAAGTTTTATCAAAATTATGTAAAATTAACTTACGATGCAGAATTAATTTATGAACAAAGTAAGTTAGAAATAGCTCAAATACCACCAGTAATTGAGTTTGCAAAAGAATGTACAAAGGAATTAAAAGAAGCGCAAAGTAAACTATCAAAAATAGATAGTACAAGTACTGAAAAATTCAATAAAGAATTTAAAGATTTTAAAGAACAAGAAAATAAAAAGTTACAAGATAGAATTAAAGAAGTTAAGTCTAAATGCAAAGAGGGATTAATTTCAGGACAAGCAAAAGATAATACAATAAAAGAATTAAAAAGAAAATATAAAGAAGTTCTATTAGTAAAATCATTTGAATGTGAAAAGACATACAACGAAGAAATAGTAAAAAATAAGAAATATGAGCTTTCAAAAATTGTTAAGCAAAAAATTAATACTGTAAACATTAATGTTGCAGATTTAAGAAGAGTTTATCCAGTTGAAACTGAAAAAACAATGCCTTGGGTATCATGGGTTACATTCTTAATTCCAGGTCTTGCTCAAGCCATTAATAAACAATATATAAAAGCGATAATTATGTTCTTTGCAACAATATATATATATTTACTGGCTATTCCTTATTCATTAGGATATGGTAACTATAAAGGTGATGGTATCGCAGGTCTTATTACTCTAGCTGCAGATGGTGGTAGATTAGATAGATCTATTATCTTTATGATTGAAGGTATATTAGCAATATTCTTATTATTAATTGGAATATTCCTAATGTTTATATGCTTTAAAGATGCAAATAAAGTAGAAAAAGACACTATTAAGGGTACTAGATATAAGAGTTGGGTAGAAACTAAGCAAGCTGTATTTGAAGATGGATTCCCATATTTAGTTTTATCACCAGCAGCTATAATAACTATATTTATAGTATGTATTCCTGTTGTAACAACTATACTTTTAGCTTTTACAGGAATGGGACCAGATACACAAGCTAAATTTGGATGGGAAGCATTAAAGAACTATAAAATGATATTCTTAGGAGAAGGTATGATAGGTGCAATCTTCTGGAGAATACTTGGTTGGACTATAGTTTGGACAATAGGAGCTACAACTTTAGCAATAGCTTTAGGATTTATTTTAGCAATAGTTCTTAATAATGATAGAATTAAAGGTAAGGTATTATTTAGATCAATTTATCTTTTACCATGGGCAGTTCCTGCATTTATTTCAATACTATTCTTTAGTATTTTATTTGCAGACGGTGGTACAGTAGTTAATTCATTAAGAGAAGTTTTTGGATCAAACTTTTCAATAAAAAATGATCCATTTGTAATAAGAGTAGTATTAATTTGTATTCAAGCTTGGCTTGGTAGTGCATATATATTCTTATTATCTACAGGTGTTTTACAATCTATAAATGAAGAATTATATGAAGCTGCAGATATAGATGGTGCTACAAGCTTTAAGAAATTAACTAAGATAACAGTACCATTAGTATTATTCCAAACAGCACCACTTTTAGTTGGACAATATACATTTAACTTCAATAACTTTAGTATTATAGCATTATTTAATAATGGAGGGCCTTTTGATCCAAGTAAATATGGTAACTTAGCAGGTTCATCAGACCTTTTAATATCTTATATATTTAAATTAACAATGAATAGTCAATATCAAGCTATAGGTGCAACAATTACAGTTATTATTTCTGTAGCTCTTATGATAATTGCATATATAGGATATAGAAACACAGATGCATTTAAGAGGGGGTAGGATTGATGAGTATATTTAAGAAGAAAAAAAGTGATTTATATCTTTCTGATAAACAACCTCTTACTGTAGGAGGAAAAGTAGCACTTGGTGTAGCATATGCTTTCTTAATATTATGGGCAGTAATAGTAATAGTACCAATTGCACAAATTGTAATATCATCATTTAATGGAGCACAAGCAAATAGACTTATAATTGGTGGAGAATTCAGTTTTTCATTAAAGCATTTTAAAACATTATTTGAAGATACACTTTATTTAAAATGGATGGGTAATACTTTATTTGTAAGTATTAGTACGGCAATCTTAGTAATAATAATTGTTTCATTTACTGGATATGCTTATTCAAGATATAGATTTAAAGGGAAAAAAGCATCTCTTATGACAGTTATGCTTATACAAACAATACCAACATTCGTTGGAATTACAGCATACTTTACAATGTATTCTATTGCAGCAGATATAATGCCAGGTTTTACAAGACAAATGATGCTTATACTTATATATGCAGGGGGAGGTATAGCTGGTAATACTATTATCTTAAAGGGATATTTAGATTCAATATCTACAGAACTAGATGATGCAGCTAAAATAGATGGTTGCTCTAGTATGAAGATATACAGACTTATCATTATGCCAATTGCAAGACCAATGCTTGCAATAATAGGTTTATGGTCATTCATAGGGCCATTTGGTGATTACTTATTACCAAAAGTATTATTAAATTCATCAGCTGATTATACATTAGCTGCAGGTTTACAAACTCTTATAACAGATGAGCGTACAATTAATCAACCGGCCTTTACAGCAGGAGCGCTTTTAACGGCAATACCTATAGTAATATTATTCGTTGCATTACAAAAACAATTAGTATCAGGTCTTTCAAATGGGGCTACAAAGGGATAGGATAGGAGATAGTAGATATGAAGGTAACATTAAATAATATAGGAAAGAAATATGAAAGTAGAGAAGATTTTACTTTAAGACATATAAATTTAGAAATTGAAGATAAGGACTTCTGTGTAATTTTAGGACCATCTGGATGTGGTAAAACTACATTATTACGTATGATTGCCGGTCTTAACTCAATTACTGAAGGTGATTTAATATTTGGTGAGAAGAGAGTTAATAAACTTGCTTCTAAAGATAGAGATATAGCTATGGTTTTCCAAAGCTATGCTCTATACCCACATATGACAGTTTATGATAACATGGCATTTTCATTATCAATGAGAAAAGAAAGAAAGAACGTTATTAATGAACGTGTTACTGAAGCTGCAAAATTACTTCAAATAGAAAAGTATTTATATTCTAAACCATCAGATATATCTGGAGGTCAAAGACAAAGAGTTGCTTTAGGAAGAGCTATAGTTAGAAAACCAAGCGTTTTCTTAATGGACGAACCTCTTTCAAACTTAGATGCTAAATTAAGAGAGCACATGAGAGTTGAATTAGTAAGAATTCATAAAGCACTTGGAACTACTTCTATTTATGTAACACATGACCAAGTAGAAGCTATGACAATGGCTACTAAGATTGTTCTTATGAATGATGGTAAGATTCAACAAGTTGGTAAGCCATATGAATTCTATGATAAACCACAAAATATGTTTGTTGCTAGATTTATTGGATCACCAACAATTAATATGATAAAAGGAAAAATTGATGGAAAGAAATTCGTATCTGAAGATGGATTAATTTCTTTAACTCCATCAGAAGCTGATTTAAAAGCATTAGCTAATTATAATGGTAAGGATGTATACTTAGGAATTCGTTCAGAAAGATTTATAAGCGGTGGAGAAAAGGATACATTTGAATGTACTATCGATGTTATAGAAGTTTTAGGTAAGGAAAAGACTTTATATGTTAAGTTAAAGAGTGGAAAAGATCTTGTAATTACAGTTCCTGGATACTATTCATATGAAACTGGAGAAAAGCATAAATTTGGATTTGACTTAGATGCTTTACACTTCTTTGATGCGGAAACTGAATTAAGAATAAACTAATTTAAATATAAGGGTTAAAGCTATTTAGTATATGGCTTTAACCTTTTTTTATTTTAATAAATGTACTTATTTAATATGATATGGAATATAGTTTTAAAGAGGTAAATGAAAGTTCATATATTGCTTTGAAGATAAGTTAGTTAATAAAATTTATTTCAAATAAAATAAGGAGAATTATATATTATATGAATAGCTTTGAAATATTTACAGGTATATTTGGTGGATTAGGATTATTCTTGTATGGAATGAAGTTAATGAGTGATGGACTTGAAAATATTGCGGGAGAAAAATTAAAAAGTATATTGGAGAAAATAACTAGCAATAAAATAATGGGAGTATTAGTTGGAACCGTTGTAACAGCTATTATACAAAGTTCAAGTGCCATAACTGTAATGGTTGTTAGTTTTGTAAATGCAGGATTAATGACATTAGGCCAAGCTACAGGAGTTATATTAGGTTCTAATATAGGTACAACAATTACAGCTCAAATGGTAAGTCTTAAGTTAGAAGTTATAGCACCAATATTTATTGGAATAGGTGCTATAGTTATAGTGGTTACAAAAAATAAAAGGGTTAAAGACTTAGCTTATATAGCATTAGGTTTTGGAGTATTATTTATGGGAATGGGATTAATGTCTTCCTCTTTGAAACCGGTATCTGAATTGGCTATATTTAATAAGTTTATTTTATTAGTAGGCAAAAATTCAATATTAGGAGTACTAATTGGAATCTTAATTACAGCAATATTACAAAGCTCATCTGCAACTACAGGTATCTTAGTTGCATTGGCGGTATCAGGAAATTTGGATATGAGTGTTGCTTTCCCAATTATATTAGGATGTAATATAGGAACTTGCATTACAGCAATATTAGCCGGATTAACAGCTAATAGAATAGCAAAAAAGGCTGCATTGCTTCATTTATTTTTTAATATATTTGGAACTATTTTATTTTTACCATTTTCAGATAAGGTAGTTATGATTGTGCAATACTTAACACCAGATAATGTTGCAAGACAAGTGGCAAATGCACATACAATATTTAATGTAGTAATAACGATCTTTATATTACCAATATCAAAATATTTTGTTAAGCTTGTAAATAAAATATTACCGGATGATGGAAGAAGGCAAGTGTGTGGTGCAATATATTTAGATAAAAAACTTTTAGAAACACCTATTGTTGCAAGTACTCAGGTTGTTAAAGAAACTATAAGAATGGCTGAAATTGCAAGGAATAATTTTCAATTAGCAATGCAATCATTTTTTTACGGAAAAGATGAGGATATAAAAAATGTATATGAAAATGAAAATATTATTAATATGTTAGAGAAAGAGATTACAGAGTATTTAATAGCACTTTCTCAGCATAATTTACCGGAGGAGAATGCCGAGTTAGTTAGCGAAGTTTATCATACAATTAATGATATAGAGAGAATAGGAGATCATGCAGAAAATATTGTAGAGTTAGCTATAAATAAAATTAATAATAATATTCAATTATCTGATGAGGCATTAAAAGAAGTTGAAGAGATTTCTAAAGCAACTTTAGAATCTGTTGATATAGCTATAAGATGTTTTAAGAAGAGAGAGAGTAATGATGAGATTATAGTCAATGAAATTGAAGACCGTATAGATATACTTGAAAAAAATTTTAGAAATAATAATATAATGAGATTAAATTCAAGGCAATGTTATGCTAATGCTGGAGTAATGTTTTTTGATCTTTTATCAAATCTTGAAAGGATAGGTGATCATGCAAATAATATTGCTACTGTTAAGGAAAATCATGTTCATAGAACATATGCATAATGGGTGAATTAATATATTTACTAGTTATATAAATTAAAATTAACACATATAAATTTTAGTGTAAATTGATTCTTGGAATGGGGGAAGAAGGATAGGTATGAAAAGATTAAATTATTGCTTAGATTGTCAACGCGTATTTACTTCTAAAAATGTTTGTGAGTATTGTAACTCAAATAATATTAAAGAATTAAAACGTGGAAAGTCTGTAAATATAATTGGTAGCAAAGACAAAGCAAGTTATTTAAAATATAAAGAAGGAAAAGTTAGTGTAATAGTTTATGCTGAAAATAAGCAAAAGTTTATTAAGGAATATGATATTGATAAAATAAGAAAAATATTATAGAATTATCAATTAAAAAAAGTAGTTTATAATTAAATTATAAGAATAGTTTTTTATAGAGGTATAATTTGAATTGTATAAATTTAAGTTATACCTTTATTTTATAATTTGATTTTTATAGGGTATAAATAATACATATGTTTATGTTAGAAATATATTTGGAGTGAAATTGCTGAAAATTTAATATATGGTTTAAAGTATATATAAATTTTTTATTAGCAAATTACAAATAATTAAATATTATAATATAAATAGATTTTTAGGAGGATATGTGCTTGACAATTTTTTTTATAGAGAACTATAAGAAGATAAAAAGTAATATCATATTTGCTATACCTATTTTATTTATAATAGCTATTCCCATTCATTTTTTATATAACCTAACAGGTAAAATAGCAATAGTGGGTTCTATAACTCCAGTAAATGAAAGTATAGCAGAACATTTTAAGTTAGTTACTATTCCAGTTATTTTATGGTGGATTATTAGTTATTACATACTAAAGAGAAAAGTAGATATAGATTTTAAAAAATGGATTTTTAGTGGTGCTATTTCTACACTTATTATGCCAATTGTTATAACTATTTTCTATTACACATATACAGGAGCTTTAGGAATTTCATATTTTCTATTAGATGTATTTTCATTATTTCTATCATTAATAATAGGGTAATGTTTAGCATTATATTTATATAAAAATATTAAAATAACAAATATAAAATTTATAATAGGAATTTTAATAATAATTACAATAATAGTTTGCACTGTAGTATTTACATTTTATCCACCACATATTCCACTCTTTAAAGATTCAATGACAGGACTATACGGCATTTAAATAATACTGCGAACCAAAGCGTTAATGCCGTGATGCCGAAAATTAATGATATAACCTCCAGTAAGTC
>UQQU01000082.1 GCA_900543325.1 uncultured Clostridium sp.
CTAGTGTTTCATAAATGTCCATTAACTCTTCTATTTTATCGCTTCTCATTTGTTAATCTCTCCTTATATTATTCCTTTTAAAAATGTTATATAAAATGTAGTACCTTTATTAAGCTGGCTTTCCACTGTAATAGTGCCGTTATGTGCCTCTATTATTTTACGGCTTAGTGATAAACCAATACCTATACTGGTAGGATTCAATGAATTTTCTCCTTTATAAAATCTATTAAAGATTTTTCTAATTTCATCTTTTCTTATGCCTTCTCCATTATCCTTTATTGAAATTCCTATAGATAAAGGTGTTTCTTCTAATTTTATATCTATAATACCATTATTTTCTGTATGTTCAATAGCATTTTTTATAATATTACTAATAGCTTCTTCCATCCATTTTTTATCATGAAGATAATATCCTTGGCTATGACAGTTTAAAATTATTTTTTGACTTTTTTCTTCTGCTTTTAACCTTAGAGGTCCTATGGCATTAACTATAGTTTCTTTTAATGGTATTGTATCTTTATTATATTTCACAACATTACTTTCTATTCTGGCATATTTTAATAAGGTTGTTATAAGCCATTCCATTCTATCTAATTGCTTTGAATATAAAAATTTAAAAAGCTACAAGTGAAATATATACAGTTCACTTGTAGCTTTAAATCCTTATTCTATATCTAATAAAAACATATCCTCTAACTCACACATAAATTTCATGTATGTTAACATAAACTTAAGCCATGCATCATATCTGCCTACTTTTAATGAATCTTCTATTGCATCATAGTAAAAACCTTTATCTTGATTTCTAATTATTATTCTTGGGTAACCTTTAGCAGTTAAGAGTCCATTCATAATAAGCCTTGATAATCTTCCATTGCCATCCATAAACGGATGTATTCTCACAAAGTCTAACTTAAATTTGAAAATATCTATTAACTCTTTATCACTATTATTAAATCTATCTATAGCTTCATTTAATTGCTCTTTAACCTTTTCTGGTGGTGGTGGAGTAATTAAGCTGTTTGAAATATATACCTGACTACTTCTAATTTCTCCTTCCCATTCACTATGTTCTAATGTATTAAAAGTTATGTCCTTATGAATACTACATATAAGCTCTAAACTTAAATCATTATTTATAGAAAAATTATCTCTTATAGCTCTATTTAATTGTATTACTTCAGTTTGTGATCTTAAATCAGCATCTTGAGCTATTCCTTCAAGTACAGCTTTTGTTTGCCCTTTTGTTAAAGTATTACCTTCTATCTTATTAGATGTATATACTTCTAAATATGCAATTCTATCATTAAAGGGTCTATATCTATATGTTTCTATAATTTTAATCATTTCACTCTGTGAAAGTCTACAATTTTTCACATTATAGCTTTTAAATTTTACTTTTTTAAAATTACTAAAAAACTGAACATCTCTAGCCTTAAAATCATCTGACATCTTACTACCTACCCTATCATTTAATCTAATTAATAATTAATTTTACCATATATATAAAATACTCTCCACTATTATATGGAGAGTATTTTATATTATTTTTCTTTAAACTAAATATTATTTTACTTAGTTCAATTTAATGTGTCTACTACTTTATACTAACACCAAGCTAATTATAATAAATATTTAAAAACTTTTTTCAAATTTCCAATTTCAATGATTTTTCCTTAAAACTAATAAAATCCATTTGAAATTAATTCTCATCAAAACCAAATCTCAAATTTTCTCACTTACACTCCCTTATTCTCACTCCTACAAATTTGACCTTCTTTGACTTTAGTCTTATAATGTACTTGTACAAAGAGATGAGGGAAGTAATTAAAGAGATTCCCATTAAAAAGAAAATTCAATTAAGCTTAATAAAAACTACTTTTGAACTTTCACAAAATAAATTATTTAAAGGAGGTCTTTGTATGTTTGGTTTAGTACCTTTTAAATTTAATAATGGAGAAAATAGCAGAGGATTAAGCATTAATGACATGTTCAATGATTTCTTTAATGATGATATGTTATCTGAATTTAAGTCTTGTGGAAGTTTTAAGACTGATATAAAAGAAACTCCTGAAGAATATGTTGTTCATGCTGAGTTACCAGGAGTTAAGAAAGAAGATATAAATATTGATTACAACAATAATTATTTAAGTATTTCTGCTACAAGAAATAATGAATTTGAAGAAAAGAAAGATAATTATATAAGGCGTGAAAGAAGTTATGGATCTGTTTCTAGAGGATTCTATATTAACAATGTAGATAAGAATTTAATTAAAGCTAAATTTGATAATGGTGTTTTAAGTATAGAATTACCTAAGAAAGAAATATCTTCAAATAATGATAGTAAAATTTTAATAGAATAATCCAATTAATAATTACTCCAGAAAGAAGGTGATTCCAACGGGACAGTAATAAAGCAGCTACAAAACTAAGTTTTGTAACTGCTTTTTTATTATTAATATTTACTTATACTCTAAAAATCACTTACTCTAGAATACCTACCATTCCATTTCAAAGCACAAGTTCCCCTACTTCCATGCCTATTTTTTATTACAACAGCATTCATGCATTCAGGATTTTCATCTGCATTTTTAGAATTATATTTTAACTTTCCTTGCTTAAATAACATATCCCTATAAGCTTTATCATCAAGCTTAATATTTCTATAAAGAGCTATAACTTGATCACTGTCCTGTTCAATTCTAGCACTATCTTGAATATCACTAGAATCAATTTTCTCAACAGCCATATCTCCACCCTTTTTATCAACTATTCTATTAGCCTGAGCTAACAAAACAATACATATATCTTCTTCCATAGCAAGAGTCTTAAGTACTCCACTAATTTTCCCTAATCTATTAGTCATAAGATCTTTATCAGAAAAATCTATATATTTATTAATATAATCAACAAATACAACATCTAATGTATTTTGCATTTTATAAACTTTAATTTCATTAACAAACTTTTCAAAATCAGTTTCTGTAGATACATAAATTTTTTTATTTATTAATGTGGCCATAAAATTAGCAATACTATCTTTATCTTCTTGTAATATAGTATCCTCATCAATGGCTTTGGTAGATAACGAAAGATAGCTTCCTGCTATTTTACTAAAAACTTGATTTCTAGTCATTTCAGCACTACCATAAAAAATCTTATGTCCACTTAATGCCATGTTTGAAGCAAGCTGCAGAGAAAAAGTAGTTTTACCTACTCCACTTCTAGCAAATATAGTTATAAGCCTTCCCCTTTGAAAATTTCCTAAATACTTATCAAGATATACTAATCCAGACCTTATTCCCTTGTCCCTATTTTCATCATAAAGCCAATTTATATATTCATCATATTGAGCCTCTATATCTATTTCCTTTTTAACACTACACTTATGAATTTTTATCTTAACATTTTCAATCTCATTTTCAATTTCCTCAAGTTCCATATCACTATTTATTTTATCCATAACTTCAAGATAAAGGTGCTTTTTATAATTGCTTATTAGTAACAACAGTTTTGTATTAAATGCTAAATTGCTAGCGCTACAAGTAAATATCTCCGAAACATAATTTACTCCATCCATCTCATTGATATTTTTTTTATGGTATTCTAAAAAAGTTATTAAATCTATTTCTAACTTTTCTTCAATCATCTCTAATATACCTAAATAAATCCTCATATGTTTAGAATATAAAAACATTTCTGGCTTTATCTTTTCTATAGCATTAATAGCAAGGCTACTTTCCTTAAGCATAGACCCTAAAATCTCTTGTTCTAATTGTATTTGATTATTACTTAACATAATCATAAACTTCTCCCCTTTGTACTCTTATAAATAGATTAATTGTTTTTTTATTCTACAATTTAAGAATAACTTTCCTTAGTCTATATAATCCTCAATATTTATCTTGAACTTTTCTTCTTCTCTTTCTTTTTGAAGTTTACGACTATAATTACGCCATATATCACCATCATTTAGAAATCTTTTAACACCATTTTCTCTTCTCAAAAAGTTTACTAAGCTCCAACTATAGTCATAGTAATGATTACTATGATAAATTTCATTATAGTTTTTTATAGCTACTATTACTTGATTTTCTCCATAAACATTAATTGCATATTCTATTGCATTTTTAATTGATGGATATAATATTTTCTCATTATTAATTTCAGTTTCATTCCAAGCATTAAATATATTTATATATAATTTATTATTATATTTATTATTATATTTATTATTATTTAAATCATAAGTATATCTCTTATCTTCTAAAGAAATATAATCTTCATCAAGATAGCTATTTCTCTTATGTTGAGCATATTTTTCATAGTCATTACTAACTGGTTTAATATAACTACCAGTATCATTATAGCCAGTAGTTATTTTGTTATCAGTATCAATATTACCAGTGGTTATATTACTACTAGTATCTAAATTACCACTAGTCATATCATTACCTGGTTCTCTATTACTACTAGTATTTTTATTATAAAAATCTCCAGCATAGTGATTTTCATCACTATACTGGTTTTCTTTATCACCATGGTCAAAGTTATTTACAATAGTATGAAGATAATTCTTAATAACTCTATATTTATTAGTTCTTCCTACACTTTTTATTATTTCTATATATCCCTTATTCTCCAAGGACTTTAAAATCCCTAAGATCTTCTTTTTACACTTAGTTTGGAATGCATCCATCAAAGTTGTAATTGAAATAGTAATCTCATCTTTAACTTCTTTTATCATTGATATAAACATTAAGAACATATATCTTTCATCTTTATTAATATTTTTATCATTAAAAACATTTGTAATAACTTGACCATTAGTATTCATTATATTTCCTCCTTTTAAACCTTTACTTTATCTACCTAAAGACCAAAATCGTACTCATGTAACATCTTTTCTACAGTAGTTTCATATATTGAGCATAAATTTAAATGTGGTTGAATTGCTATAAGCCTTATTTTGCTGCACTCAATTCTAGATAAAAATTTATCTATAGCCCCTATTCCTAAAAGCTTAACTTCCTCATTGTCATATGCAGATATAACATTAACATTTGCTGAAAATAAAGTAATTACCTCTATAACATCTCTTCCTATTAAAATTACATCACAAGTTTTTGAAATAAAGTCATCACCATCAGGAACTTCCACAGTTTCATTAAATAAAATTCTTACATTTTCATTTTGCATTTCTTCTATTCTATTAACTATTACTTTAAAGGCTATAAATGATATCATTTCTACATAATCTGAAAAACCATATTTTAATCTTAAATTTATTATTGCTTCTTTAAATTCTTCTCTTTCAATAAACTCATAATGTTTTTTTAGCTTTAATATAGTCATTTCCCTTACTAATTCTTCATTTAATTTATTTGCTATATAATTGTTTTCCATAAATTTCTCCACCCTTCAATCGTTTTACCTGTTGGTAATATATTACAACATAATTTTTTCATATTTTTAATAAACTTCTTAACTTAATTAAAAAAAATTCTTATATATGTATTAAGAATTTCACACTTTTTTCTTGTTGGTAACTTGTAATAAATTTTTATAAGATTTAAAGGCAGTAATAAGCCTTATTTTTCATAATTCTTATTACTACCTATTCTTATTAAATTAACTCAATTTACTATACAGTAAACTTTGTAACAGCTCTTTCAGTTACTTGAGCTGAGTATTTTGATACTAAAGCTCCCTTTTTATTTTCAAAGATATTATTTTCAATTAAGCTATCCATTAAAGCTTGTACCTCATCATTTGTTATACCAGCCTTAACATCTGAAATTGAAATATTAGATTTCTCTCCACTTTCAGTTAAAAAAGTCATTGTTAATGTATATTCCATAATTCACGCACCCCCATATTATTATTCTTGAATTTGAGATAATTCAGTTACATAGAAATTTCTAGTATTTGCACTAAGCAAATCTGCTACTATTGTAGCTACTGCTTGAACTTTATTAAGATCTGCATTTGCTACTAAGTTACCTATTTTCTTTTTTGTAAAGGTTGGATTCCCATCCTTGTCAATTGCTGATTGAACTTCAATTGATAATACTGTACTTTCTAAAGCTTTGTTTGCCATAATAAATTCCCCCATTCCATTTTGTTTTGTAAGTTTTTTTATTTTTTTGCCTTACACTTAAGATATATACATGAAAAAGAAGTTTTTACAGATTTTATTTATTTTTTTCAAATAAAATAAAAATATTAATAATTGGCATAAAAAATAGTAGTTAGCTTTATTGTTATTTAAAACTAACTACTATTTTTCTATTCATATATATTGCAACTTCATTACTTTCATTATTTATTCTATATCTAATAAAAACATATCTTCTAGTTCACACATAAATTTCATGTAAGTTAACATAAACTTAAGCCATGCATCATATCTTCCTACTCTTAATGAAGCTTCTATTGCATCATAATAAAAACCTTTATCTTGATTTCTAATAATTATTCTTGGATAACCCTTAGCAGTTAAGAGTCCATTCATAATAAGTCTTGATAACCTACCATTTCCATCCATGAATGGATGTATCCTTACAAAATCTAATTTGAATTTTAAAATATCTATTAGCTCTCTATCACTATTGTTAAATCTATCTATAGCTTCATTTAATTGATTTATAACATTTTCTGGTGGTGGTGGAGTAATTAGACTATTTGAAATATATACTTGATTACTTCTAATTTTTCCTTCCCACGTACTATTTTCTAGTGTATTGAAAGTTATATCCTTATGAATATTGCAAATAAACTCTAAACTTAAATCATTATTTATAGAAAAATTATCTCTTATGGCTCTGTTTAATTGTATTACTTCAGTTTGTGATCTTAAATCAGCATCTTGAGCTATTCCTTCAAGTACAGCTTTTGTTTGCCCTTTTGTTAAAGTATTACCTTCTATCTTATTAGATGTATATACTTCTAAATATGCAATTCTATCATTAAAGGGTCTATATCTATATGTTTCTATAATTTTAATCATTTCACTCTGTGAAAGTCTACAATTTTTCACATTATAGCTTTTAAATTTTACTTTTTTAAAATTACTAAAAAACTGAACATCTCTAGCCTTAAAATCATCTGACATCTTACTACCTACCCTATCATTTAATCTAATTAATAATTAATTTTACCATATATATAAAATACTCTCCACTATTATATGGAGAGTATTTTATATTATTTTTCTTTAAACTAAATATTATTTTACTTAGTTCAATTTAATGTGTCTACTACTTTATACTAACACCAAGCTAATTATAATAAATATTTAAAAACTTTTTTCAAATTTCCAATTTCAATGATTTTTCCTTAAAACTAATAAAATCCATTTGAAATTAATTCTCATCAAAACCAAATCTCAAATTTTCTCACTTACACTCCCTTATTCTCACTCCTACAAATTTGACCTTCTTTGACTTTAGTCTTATAATGTACTTGTACAAAGAGATGAGGGAAGTAATTAAAGAGATTCCCATTAAAAAGAAAATTCAATTAAGCTTAATAAAAACTACTTTTGAACTTTCACAAAATAAATTATTTAAAGGAGGTCTTTGTATGTTTGGTTTAGTACCTTTTAAATTTAATAATGGAGAAAATAGCAGAGGATTAAGCATTAATGACATGTTCAATGATTTCTTTAATGATGATATGTTATCTGAATTTAAGTCTTGTGGAAGTTTTAAGACTGATATAAAAGAAACTCCTGAAGAATATGTTGTTCATGCTGAGTTACCAGGAGTTAAGAAAGAAGATATAAATATTGATTACAACAATAATTATTTAAGTATTTCTGCTACAAGAAATAATGAATTTGAAGAAAAGAAAGACAATTACATTAGACGTGAAAGAAGCTATGGTTCAGTTTCTAGAGGATTCTATATTAATAATGTAGATAAGAATTTAATTAAAGCTAAATTTGATAATGGCGTTTTAAGTATAGAATTACCTAAGAAAGAAATATCTTCAAATAATGACAGTAGAATTTTAATAGAATAACTAATTAATATTTACTCCAGAAAGAAGGTGATTCCAACGGGTCAGTAAAAAAGCAGCTGCAAAACAAAGTTTTGTAGCTGCTTTTTTATTAATTAATTTTTACTGTATAAACATACTAGTAGTCTATACTAAACTTGCAATCTCTTTCAACCTCTCATAAATCTCTTCACATCTAAACTTCATATAATAAACCTTACCAACATAATTCATAAACTTTTTCTTGTCCATTTTATTATAATAACATTCAAATTCATTTACAGCCAAATCTATTGCTTCATAAAATCCTCCAGCATAAGGCCCAAATCCGTCAATTTCATCCTCAAAAACAGTATGAATTTCCTTTAAGTCATATACTAATCTTCCATCATAAAAGTGATTAATAATAATTTTACTACCATCCTTATTAGTCTTTACACTATTAAAAGCATTATCTCCTACTATAGACTCTAATTTTTTAAATTCCTTTATTAAAGATACTGCTTCCTTTGCTAATTCTAATTGCTTCTCTTTATTCCCCATCTTCTTATCCCCTTTAGTTTAATTATTACTTAAAAGTAATTGAATAATCAATACACTATTCTCTCTATTTACAACTTTATCCTATGTCATCTATATCTAATAATATCTAAAATATACTAAAGACAAATTTCAAAACATTCTATAAAAAAATATTAAACTTTAGTCACCTCCAATTATACTTTATTATATATAACTTCTATGTCGAATATTGTTGCCGTTATCAATGGTATATTATTGAATTTAATACTTTTATCTGTATATAAGTTATTATTAAGAATTATTTTTGCAATATTATAAATAATTATAATATTACTTTTATTTATCATTTAAGTAGAAAATATATTTTTTCTCAAATTTAATATATTTATCTTTTAAGTCCTCTAATATAAACTTTACATCTTTATCTTTAGATTCAATTAAATCTGCATCATAAAATTCTATTTTGTCATCCTTAATTTTAAAAATTTTATTGTATTTTTTTACAAAATAATATACTTAATTTTGAGATGATGAATATTATATATTATGTAATTTAAAATTTAAGGGGAGATAAAATTGAAGAAATTATATAAAAAGCTTCTTATATTTTTACTTGCCTTTACTACTCTATCTACTACTGCATCCTTTGGTAACTCTGCTTATGCAGCTGGTACTAAAATAACAATTCATGTTGAAAAACCATCAAATTGGTCCGAAATTTGGATATGGTATAATAGTGATTTATCAACATCAGCTTGGGATACTACCTCATTAAAACAGTCACCTGGTAACTTAACTGAATATAGAACTGGTTGGTATAAAAAAACTTTATCTTCAAGCAAAGTTCAATTTTTATTTAATGATGGTACTTGGAATAATAAATTAACCAACTCAGGAAAGGATTTTACAACAACTTCTGATATCTGGATAAAAAAAGATGGTAGTATTTCATATACTGATCCAGTATCTCAATCTACTGTTAATACTTCTATAAAAATTCACTTTAAAAGTTCATGGGGACAACCTAATATATATTACTGGAATGCATCTCCTAGTTCTTCAGTTAAAAATTGGCCTGGTACTTCTATGACTTCTGAAGGCAACAATTGGTACTATTATGAAATGCCTAATGTTTCTAGTGCTAATTTAATTTTTAATGGAAATGGAAAGCAAACTGCTGACTTATCTAGAACTGCTGGTGAATGGTGGTTTAAAGATAATCAATGGTACTCTAGTAATCCTGAAAACGTTTTTGTTACTGATAAAGACGACAATAAAGATGATGGTGATAAGGATGTAAATACTGGCAATAGAACTGACTTCAGAGATGAAACAATTTACTTTGTTATGACTTCAAGATTCTATGATGGTGATTCTAGTAATAATGTTCATTGTTGGGATGATAAAAAAGCTGGAAACCCTGATTATGACCCTGCTTGGCGTGGTGACTTCAAAGGTTTAATCGATAAGCTTGATTATATCAAAGCTCTTGGATTTACTGCTATTTGGATTACTCCTGTAGTTAAAAATGCAAGTGGATATGACTATCACGGCTATCATGCAATCGACTTTAGTAAAGTAGATCCTAGATATGAATCTGAAGGAGCTACTTATCAAGATTTAATTAATGCAGCTCACGAAAAAGGATTAAAAATAATACAAGATATAGTTTTAAACCATACTGGTAATTTTGGAGAAGAAAATCTTTTCCCTCTCCTTAAAAAGGATTACACTAAGAAAGATACTGCTGATAATTTAGTACTAATTGATTTTTATAATCGTTTGCCTAGTAATTATCAATATTTAACACCTTCAGCAAAATATCAAGCTAGAATCAATGCTATGAAAGAAGGTATTAATGATACTGAAAACATTTATCACCACGAAAAGAGTTTAAGATGGGAAGGATATACTGTTCAAACTGGGCAAATTGCTGGTGATTGTGTAGACTTAAATACTGAAAACCAAAAAGTTATCGATTATTTAGTTGACTCATATACTAAATATATTGATATGGGCGTAGATGCTTTCAGATTAGATACTGTTAAACACATTTCTAGATTAACTTTAAATAATGAATATATTCCTGCATTTAAAGCTGCAGGTGGTGAAAACTTCTATATTTTTGGTGAAGTTGCTACAAGATATAGGCAAGTATGGAATAACAATATCCCTGCTATATCTACACCTTTCTATACATGGAAGGAAACTAAAGACTATTCTTGGTCAACTTTAGCTGAAAGAGAACAAAGTACTCTTCAACATTGGAATGATAACCAACAAGTAAATGAGCAACCTACTAGTAAAAACCACTTATTAAATGGTAACACTTATCATACTACTGATGAAAGCATTAGATCTGGTTTAGATGTTATTGACTTCCCAATGCATTGGAACTTTAATAATGCTCGTGATGCATTTAATGTTGCTGTATCTGGTGACAAATATTATAGTGATGCTACTTGGAATGTAACTTATGTTGATTCTCACGACTATGCTCCAGACTGTGCCCCAGAAAATCAAAGATTTGCTGGTTCTCAAGATACTTGGGCTGAAAACTTAAACTTAATGTTCACTTTCAGAGGAATTCCTGCTATATACTACGGAAGTGAAATTGAATTTATGAAAGGTGCTCCAATTGATGTTGGACCAAATGCTCCATTAAGCACTACTGGTAGAGCTTATTTTGGTGATCATATTGAAGGTTCAATAAATGTAACAGACTTTGCACAATATGATTCTGCAACAGGTGCCATGGCTGAAACATTAAATCACCCATTATCTAAACACATCCAAAGATTAAACTTAATAAGAAGTCAAATTCCTGCATTAAGAAAAGGTCAATATTCAACTGAAAATGTAAGCGGAGATATGGCATTTAAGAGACGTTATACAAATGAAAAAGAAGGAGTTGATAGTTTTGTATGTGTATCTATCACAAATGGTGCAACATTTAATAATATTCCAAATGGAAAATATGTTGATGCTATAACTGGTGATGTTAAAAATGTTACAAATGGAACTTTGTCTATTCCAAGTGTTGGTAAAGGAAATATGAGAGTTTATGTTCTTGATCTTCCTGGTAATTCTGCTCCTGGAAAAATCGGTGAAGCTGGAGCTTATCTAAAATAATATAATCTAATGATGAAGATGTATGTTTAATATTTAATATTTAATATTTTCATACATCCTCATCCTTCATTTTTACTAATAATATTTATAATAAATGTAAAAAATATACAGTCTATTATTTATTTTAAATTTAATACTATAATATCTAAAATTCCCCTATCACTCATTAGTATAATGTCAGCATATTTTTTTAATATTACATATCTTCTATATACTTAAACACTACATCCATTTCACTTAGCTTCCTATTAATCCTAATCTTATACTTAAAATCCTTACCTTCTATAAATATTAAAGTTGCTACTTGCCATAATAATACTGTTCCCCCAGAATTCAATAATGATGTAAGTAAAGATTCACCTTTAGAATTTTTAATAATATACCAACAAGTCAAAAGAATTGCTGCAGTAATCATATAATAGCCAATTCTTATTATACCCATAATACTTAACTTCTTTTCTCTAGCTAAAAATTCTTTATATGAATTTATTATACTTATCTTTGATACTTCCTCTTTATTTTTATCCTTAACTTCTAATGGCATATTTACTTCCAATTCAACATAAATGTCTTTCAGCTTATAGGGCACTCTTAAAATATATTCTTGAAGCCATTCATCTAAATCTACATTAATACTTCGATCTTTAACATCTCTATAATCGAATTCTCTAAATAACTCTTCATAAGAATCAACTTTAATTGGTATTGTACATTTAATTTTTTCTTTTGAATTATCACTCATAATTTTTGCTCCTAACTCTTATATCATCCCCCTTATTACATTTTTTCTTATTAGTATGACTTTTTATACATTTTCTTTTTAAATAATTATTCCCTCTTTTTTCCTGTTCCTCCGGGGAACAGACATTTATTTCCACATCGTATTTACCCATAAAAAATAAACTTAAAATTTATACAGCATCTCCTTCAACAGAATAAAGCTCATAAAATTCACCTTGCTTATCCATTAATTCACTGAAAGAACCTTGTTCAACTATTTTCCCATTATCCATAACAATAATTTCATCATATCTACCTAAAATATTATCTATCAATTTATGAGTTATAGTTATAACCGTCAAATCATCTATATTTAGAAGTGTATCCTCAATTTCAAAGGCTGTTTTACTATCTAAATTCAATGTCTTATCAAACATATATACATTTTGATGAATAACTGACATTTGATTTAAAATTGAGTTATTATCTAAATCATTATAATGCTCTCCATCAAAATATAATCTCTATATATTAGATGTTCATCATATATAATATTAAATGCTCATCTAACGTCTATCAACCATCATTTTACATTTATGTAATTTAAAACAAACACAACTAGCTTAATTTCTTATAATCTTTATATAAACAAAACTTTTCATTTAATAAAATACATAAAAAAACACTAAAGAATCAGATGTGATTTTTTAGTGTTTTTTAAGTTAATTAATTATTTATTTATTTTATAATTTAACTTTACCAATTCAGATGATGATTCTAAAAATATATCTAAATAAATAATTTCTGAGTGGCAAAATTTAATTATATCTGCTTCTGCTATATCTCTCTTATAATAATCATGAGTAAATCTATTTCTAAGTATTATACATTTAATTAAAAATTCACATAAATAATCATCCATTAAACCTTCTGTAGTTGCTGATTTAACTAAGTCAACACCACTTAATCTTGGATTATATCTATCATTTATAACTAAATAAGTTTCGCATATATCAATTATATATTCAGTAAAATCAGAAAAATATCCTGTCATTCCTCTTGCTATAATCTCATTTGGATCTAAACAATATAACTGAACAGCTTTTCTTATTTTAATTAAAAATTCATGTGCACTATTAAATTTTTCACTTAAACGTTCTTTTTTATATCTATAATATACCATATTTTGATTCCCAGTCCTCTCTAACTAACTTAATTAAGTTTTCATTAACTCGATTAAACTTACTTATATACATTAAAAAATCATAATGTAAATCAATATCAAAGATTAATTTATCTTTATAATCTATATAAATATCGGCAAACACTGTATCAAAACTATTAAGTCCAATAAAGGTAAAGTGTATATCATCATAATTAAAGTATTTTTGTAACACTTCCCTATATCTATTTTCTATTTCAAATTCACTATTAAAGTCATTTTTCTTTACTAAGGCTAAAATATCAATATCACTTTTTCCTTCAAACCAATGTTTAGTATTATAACTTCCAAACAAAGTTAAAGATATTAAATTTTCATTATTATTTGATACCTTTAAATTAGATAATAACTTTTCCATTCTCCACCTCTTAAAATATTGACTTTAGTTAAGTATATCAAAGCTTTCTACCATTTTCAATTTAATACTTTTTTATTAAATCTAAATATTTATCTATTAATAATTCTTGATATGCTGCTCTTTTATTTATTCTTAATTCATTAATC
>UQQU01000083.1 GCA_900543325.1 uncultured Clostridium sp.
TAAAATCCTGCGGTAGCGATACCGTACCGGTTCGATTCCGGTCTTCAGCACCAAAGAGATACAAAGTAATTTGTATCTCTTTTTTTGCGTAAAAAATAAGTATATTAAAGAGTTTTTAAATTTATTACTAAAGTAATATATAAAATTATTTTTCTTTTACGACAAAAAGTACAAACTAATTATTTAAAATACCTCTATAAAAAACTTATGTTCGTGCTTAAAGATAATGATTAAAGTTTTTAATAATAAAATATTAAAGTTTTTGTTGGAAAAAAAAGGAATGATGTCTTACGAAATAAAAAAATACTAAACATTAATTGACATAACTCTAATTATAAAAATGATATTATTTTATTAGGAATTTTATGAGGAGAATGATAAGTATGGATTATGGTATTGAGGTGCCTAGTTATAGAAGGGTAGATAATGAAAAAGAGAAAAAAAAATTAAACTTTGAAAAAGGAATATTTGGAATGTTATTAACTATAGCTTCTGGAGCTATGTTGAGTAGAGTTGGATTTGGGTTTGTAGAAGGATTATATCTAGCTCCATTTGGAATAGGATATTTTTTATCTATATCTAAAAAAGGTGATATAAAAAAAATAATTTTAATTTTTGTAGCAGTTCTAATTGGTTATTTAACTGGAGGAAGTAAGAAAATAGATATTATACTTTATATTTCTTTATCAACAGTAATATTATTATGTAAAATTATCTGTAATACTTTAAATAAGGAGTTTAGAAATGGAATTACATTTTTAGCTATTATTATAACATCCTTAGTTGTAGGTTTATCAATGGGAGAGCAAAGTTTTGAAATAAATTTGATTTTTTCTTTGACGAAAGCAATAGTTATAATACCTGTATTTTATATACTTAATTATGCTATTGGATGTATGCAAGAAATAAACACTAATTACTTCTATTCTACAGAAGAATTAATTAGTATAGCTATATTAATTTGTTTAGTTATAGCGGGAATAGGTAATTTTACTATATTTAAAATTGAGATAAGAACAATAGTAGCATTGGCTATGGTTATTACAACAGCATATGCATCTGGAAGTAATTCTGGTGCAATATTAGGTATAACAATGGGAATAATAATAGGAATTGCTAACAATGATTTATTAATTTCAACTACTATGTATGGTATATGTGGATTAATTGTAGGTGTATTTAAGGAAACAGGAAAGATATTTTCTGTTTTAGCTTATTTAATATCATTATTTATGATATTAACTTATACAGGAAATATAACAATTCAATCAATTATAGAAGTTGTTACAGCAGGTATCATTATGCTATTGATTCCTGAAAAAACTATTAAAGAAATATTAAGAGAGCTTAATAATGAGGAAAAAAGTAAAATAATAAGTGATGCTCAAGTTGAGGGAATAAAATTAGAGTTTGTAGATAGGTTAGAAGCTTTAAGAGGATCTTTAACTGCAGTTGCAACATCTATTGAAAGTTTATCTGGTAATGAAAAATTACTTATGAAAAATAAGGGAACAGCAATGATTGAAAGTTTAGCCGATAGAGTATGTCAAGAATGTGAGATGAACAATAAATGTTGGGGAAGAGAACTTCATAGCACTTTTTCTGATTTTGGAGAGCTTATGTTAAGTTGTGAGAGTAAAAAGGTATATTTACCTAAAGACTTAAATTTAAAATGTGTAAAAAGAAGCACATTGTTAAAAAGTGCAGAAGAGTTATTTTCAACATATACAGTAAATGAAGCATTAAAATCTAGACTTATAGAGGGTAGAAGTGTTGTTGCAAATCAAATAAATAATATGGCTACTACAGTTTCCAGTATACTTGGAGATTTCAATAACAATGTTGATAGTTGTTTAGAAATAGATAAATTATTAAGAAAAACATTAGTAAAGAATCAGATAAGATATAAAAATGTTTATTCATATACAGATAGAAAAGGTCGTTTGAAAATAAAAATAAAAATAGATGGTTATGATGGTGAAAATTATTGTAGAAAGTCAATTATTCCTGTTATTAGTGAATTAGTAAGAACTCCTTTGAGTATTGCTGAAGATGGGTGCAAAATTAATCCAGAAACAGGTGAGTGTTCAATTACTATAGAAGAATCTTATAAATATAATGTGTCTTCATATGTATCATTTAATGTTAAGGATGGCGAAAAATATTCTGGAGATAGTTATAGTTTTGGGCAAAATAAAGTTGGAGAATATGTAACTATAGTTAGTGATGGTATGGGTTCAGGACCAGAAGCTGGATTGGAAAGTGAAGCAGCAATAGAATTAATAGAAAAATTTATGGAAGGTGGATTTAGTGAAGCAACTATGCTTAATGCTGTAAATTCTATAATGGGAATGAAATTTAGTGAAGATGAAAAATTTACTACATTAGATATGAATTCTATAGATTTATATACAGGAGAAATAGAATTTATTAAAGTTGGAGCAAGCATGAGTTTCATTAAAAGAGGAACTGAAGTTGAAGTTATTAATAGCTCATCTTTACCTTTTGGAATAGTAGATGATATAAATATTACACCAATCAAGAAGAAGGTGAAAAATGGTGACATAATAGTCACAATAAGTGATGGAGTGATAGATGTAGATAAAGGAAACATCGGAGATTACTCTTGGATAGTAGATTATTTAGAGAGAGAACAAAATAATCCTGAGTTAATTTCTAGAGACATTTTAGAGTTAGCTAAGAAAAAATGTAATGGAAAAGTACTTGATGATATGACTATAGTTGTTTCAAAGCTTTATTCTTGTTAAATAGAATTTTATATTTTAGTAGAATATATAAGAGATAATTAGTAAAGAAACACTTTATAAAGGTGCTCCATTGGAGCACTTTTATTTGATATTTAAAAAGTTTATTTAATTATGAACTTAGTACATATTGTGTTTACATTAAAAAAATGTAAATGTATTATAGACTTATATTAAAAGCAATAGGAGAATACAGGTGTTAGATAAAGTAGTAAATTATATAAAAGAAAATGAGCTTATACAGCAAGGTGATCAAATATTAGTTGCATTATCTGGAGGTCCAGATTCTGTCTGCTTATTACATATATTATACGAATTAAAAGATAAATTTAATTTAAATTTAGGTGCTATTCATATAAATCATATGTTAAGAGGTGAAGAATCTGAAAAGGATGAAAAATATATAGTTAAGTTATGTGATGAATTAGGAATAAAGCATTATGTAAAAAGAATAAATATAGAATATGTTGCAAAAGATTCAAATGTATCCTTAGAAGTAGCTGGAAGAAATGAAAGGTATAAAGCTTTTGAAGAGATAAGAAGTAAATATGGATATAACAAAATTGCAGTAGCTCATAATGCAAATGATCAAGCAGAAACTGTATTGATGAGAGTTATGAGAGGAACAGGATTAGAAGGATTAACTGGTATAAAGGCAAAAAGAGAAGATGGAATTATTAGGCCAATATTATGCTTAAACAGACAAGAGATTGAGGAATATTGTGAAGAAAAAAGACTTAATCCTAGAATAGATGCTAGCAATTATGAAAGAATTTATAGTAGAAATAAAGTTAGATTAGATATATTGCCATATATGAAAGAGCATTTTAATAAAGATATAATTGATACACTTAATAGGATGACAATATTATTACAAAAAGATAATGAATTTATAGAAGAATATTCCCAAAAATGTTACAATATATATTGTGAAAATTATGGTGAAAAATTAAAAATATCACAACAACTCTTTAAAAAAGAAATGGATTCAATTATAACTAGGGTTATAATAAGAGCATTTAAGGAAATTTCTAATTCACATCAAAATTTTGAAATGAAGCACATATATGAAATTGTTAATTTAGCAAATAAGAACACTGGGAAGAAGTTAAATTTAACCAATAAAATAATATGTGAAAATTTATATGGTGATATTATTTTTATTAAGGAAGATACAAATAAAGAAAAAATATGTGATGAATATGAAATAAGAATAGATAAAGATGAAATTAATAACAAAATTATTTTTGATAATTATGCCATAAATTTTGAAATAGTTGAAAATAAAAATAAGGTAGAATTTCCTAAAAATAACTTAATAAAGTTATTTGATTATGATAATATAGAAAAAGAGATTGTAATCAGATATAGAAAAGATGGAGATAAAATTGTACCTTTAGGTATGAATGGTAGCAAAAAACTTAAAGATATTTTTATTGATTTAAAAATACCAAGGGAAGATAGAAATAATATTCCTATCCTATGTTTTGATGATAAAATCTCATGGATTGTGGGATATAAGACATCACAATTATTTAGAGTAACAAAAGATACAAAAAAAATATTAAAAATAACAATTGGCAGAAAGGAATAAGAACATGTTACAAGACATAAAAGAGATATTATTTAGTGAAGAAGTTATTAATGCTAAAATAAAGGAATTAGCAGGAAGAATTAGTGATGATTATAAAGGAAAAGATTTACTAGTTGTTGGAGTATTAAAAGGTTCTGTAATATTTGCTGCAGAATTAATTAAAAACATAACAATACCTTGTGAAATTGACTTTATGGCTGTATCTAGTTATGGTACTTCATCAGAAACTACTGGTATAGTTAGAATACTTAAGGATTTAGATCATGAAGTCTCAGGTAAAGATATTATTATAGTAGAAGATATAGTTGATAGTGGAGTTACATTAGACTATTTATTAAATTATCTAAAGGGTAGAAAGGCTAATTCAGTTGAAATAGTATCGCTATTAACTAAACCATCTAGAAGAAAAGTAGATATAGATTGTAAATATATTGGGTTTGAATCTCCAGATGAATTCATAGTTGGATATGGACTTGATTATGCTGAAAAGTATAGAAATTTACCTTTTATAGGAATATTAAAAAGAGAAGTATATGAAAAATAATTTTAATTAATATTTTAAAAATAAATATACAAAGAAAGGGGGGCCTTGAATGAAGAAGTATTCAAGTGCTACTGTATGGATAATAGCTATAATATTATTATTTTTTGCTGCATCATTTCTTTTAAGGGGAGAAAGTAGTTCTGATAGAATAGTATTTAGTGACTTCCAACAAAAATGGATAAACAACGAAATTGAAAGTATAAGAGTAGACCCTGATAAGATGATTATAACAGGGAAAACAAGAGATGATAAAAACTTTACAGTATATGCACCAGATTCTATGGTGGAAATGTTAAATAGTCAATATGCAAAAAATGATGTTAAGATAGAATATGTTGCACCATCTAACAACAGTGTATGGCTTAGTATAATACCTAGTGTTCTAATAATAATACTATTTTTAGTATTTATTTTCTTCTTTACACAACAATCACAAGGTGGTAGTAGTGGAAAAGGAGTAATGAATTTTGGAAAAAGTAGAGCAAAAATGATGTCTCCAGATGCCAAAAGAGTAACCTTTGATGATGTGGCTGGAGCGGATGAAGAAAAAGCAGAACTAGAAGAAATCGTTGATTTCTTAAAGGCACCATCTAGATATACTGAAATGGGAGCTAGAATACCAAAAGGGGTTTTATTAGTAGGTCCTCCTGGAACAGGTAAAACTTTACTTGCGAAAGCTATTGCAGGAGAAGCCGGGGTTCCGTTCTTTAGTATTTCTGGTTCAGACTTTGTTGAAATGTTTGTTGGTGTTGGTGCGTCAAGAGTTAGAGATTTATTTGAGCAAGCAAAGAAAAATTCACCTGCTTTAATATTTATAGATGAAATTGATGCTGTAGGTAGACAAAGAGGTGCTGGCCTTGGTGGAGGTCATGATGAAAGAGAACAAACACTTAATCAATTGCTAGTTGAGATGGATGGATTTGGAGCAAATGAAGGTATAATAATGATAGCTGCTACGAATAGACCAGACATACTTGATCCAGCTTTATTAAGACCAGGTAGATTTGATAGACAAATAGTTGTTCAAAGACCAGATAGAAAAGGAAGAGAAGCTGTATTACAAGTTCATACACACAAGAAACCTTTAGAGGTTGATGTAAGTTTAGAAGTTTTAGCTAAGAGAACTCCAGGATTTAGTGGAGCTGATTTAGAAAACTTAGCAAATGAAGCTGCGCTTTTAGCTGTTAGAAAAAATAAAAAAGCTATAGGAATGGAAGAATTTGAAGAAGCAATAACTAGAGTTATTGCTGGACCAGAAAAGAAGAGCAGAACCATTAGTGAACATGATAGAAAACTTACTGCTTATCATGAAGCAGGTCATGCAGTAGTAATGAAGTGTTTAAAACATTCAGATCCAGTTCATGAAATAAGTATTATACCAAGAGGTATGGCTGGTGGTTATACTATGCACTTACCTACAGAAGATAGAGCTTATACTTCTAAAGAAAAGCTACAAGATGAAATGGTAGGACTTTTAGGTGGAAGAGTTGCTGAGAAATTAATCTTGGGTGATATAAGTACTGGTGCTAAAAATGATATTGATAGAGCAAGTTCAATAGCTAGAGCTATGGTTATGGAGTATGGAATGAGTGATAAAATTGGAACTATTTCATATGGCTCTGATAATAATGAAGTATTTTTAGGTAGAGATCTTGGTAGAGGAAGAAACTTTAGTGAAGAAATTGGTGCTGAAATAGATAAAGAGGTTAAAAAGTTTATTGAAGTAGCATATGAAAGAGCTGAAGATATTTTAAAGACAAATATAAATAAGCTTCATGCAGTAGCAAAAGAATTATTAGATAAAGAAAAAATTGATGGTAAAGAATTCGAAATGATATTTGATGCAAACTAAGAAGTAGCCGAAAGGCTACTTTTTTAGTTAAAACACGAACTTAACACTTAAATAAGATGTAATATATAGCGATAAATACGAATTATTTTAACTAAATAAATAAAAAAGTTCGATTTATATTTAAAAAAGAAATTTATGGTGATATAATTAGATATATTTAAAACTTGAGATATTAAGGAGGTTTGTTATATGAAAAGTGATATTCAAATAGCACAAGAGGCAAAGATGGAACCTATAGTAAAGATTGCTGAAAAGTTAAACTTAAGTGAGGACGATATAGAACTTTACGGGAAATATAAGTGTAAGATTTCTTTGGATGTATTAAATAATAATAAAGATAAGAAAGATGGAAAATTAGTTCTTGTTACAGCGATAAATCCTACACCAGCTGGAGAAGGGAAATCTACAGTTACGGTAGGATTAGGGCAAGCTTTATGTAAAACTGGCAAAAAAGCTGTAATAGCTTTAAGAGAACCGTCTTTAGGACCTGTGTTTGGAGTAAAAGGAGGAGCAGCTGGTGGTGGATATGCGCAAGTTGTTCCAATGGAAGATATAAATTTACATTTTACAGGAGACATGCATGCTATTACTACAGCGAATAATTTATTATGTGCTGCTATAGATAATCATATTCACCAAGGAAATGTTCTTAGAATAGATTCAAGAAGAATTATATTTAAAAGAGTTATGGATATGAATGATAGAGCTTTAAGAAATATAGTTGTAGGTATGGGAGGAAAAGTTAATGGATTCTTAAGAGAAGATGGATTCATGATAACTGTTGCTTCTGAAATAATGGCAATTCTTTGCTTAGCTACAAGTCTATCAGATTTAAAGGAAAGAATGGGTAATATATTAATTGCATATGATTTAGATGGAAATCCAGTATATGCAAAACAATTAGAAGTTCAAGGGGCTATGGCATTATTAATGAAAGATGCTGTTAAGCCTAATCTAGTTCAAACT
This sequence comes from uncultured Clostridium sp., assembly GCA_900543325.1. Classification (GTDB taxonomy): domain Bacteria; phylum Bacillota; class Clostridia; order Clostridiales; family Clostridiaceae; genus Clostridium. The sequence goes on from UQQU01000083.1 coordinate 7,722, forward strand.
TTGGAAAATACACCAGCTATAATCCATGGAGGACCATTTGCAAATATTGCGCATGGATGCAATTCTATAGTTGCAACAAAGATGGCATTAAAATTAGGTGATGTTGTTGTCACTGAAGGAGGATTTGGTGCTGATTTAGGAGCTGAAAAATTCTTAGATATAAAATGTAGATATGGTAATTTAACTCCAAATTGTGTAGTTATCGTTGCTACAATGAGAGCTTTAAAGCATCATGGAGGAGTTAAAAAGGAAGAGTTAAATACACCAAATGTAGAGGCGTTAGCTAAAGGAATAGTTAATTTAGAGAAACAGATAGAAAATATGAAGAAGTATAATGTACCAGTTGTAGTTGCTATTAATAAGTTTGTAACAGATTCTAATGAAGAAATACAATTTATTAAGGATTTCTGTGAAAAGTTAGAAGTAAAAGTAGCTCTAAGTGATGTTTGGGCTAAAGGTGGAGAAGGTGGATTGGAATTAGCTAATATAGTGAATGAAGTATTAGATAATGAAGAGTCTAACTTCAAAGTATTATATGATGAGAAAGACACAATTAAGGATAAAATTTTAACTATTGCCAAGGAAATATACGGGGCAAAAAATGTTTTATATACACCTGCAGCAAATAGACAAATTGCAGAACTTGAGAGATTTGAATTAGATAAATTACCTATTTGTATGGCTAAAACTCAATATTCATTATCAGATAATCCAGCACTATTAGGAAGACCTGAAAATTTTGATATAACAGTTAAGGAAGTTAGAGTATCAAATGGAGCAGGATTTATAGTTGTTTTAACTGGAGATATAATGACAATGCCAGGTCTACCAAAAGTTCCAGCAGCTAATAGAATGGATATTCTAGAAAATGGAGAGATTGTAGGATTATTTTAATTTTTAAAATTTACAACACTTGACAAATAGTATGTAATTGTTAAAATTAAAGTATTAGTTTTAATTACTGTTTAATATTACGATAAAAGCGGCTTTAGGGCTGCTTTAATTATGTTAAGGTGGTGCGTTTATGATTCTACTGGTAGATGTGGGGAATACCAATATAGTTATAGGAGTATATAAAGATAATGATTATATAGCTGGTTGGAGAATTTCTACGGATTCCAAAAAAACTTCAGATGAATATGGGATACAAATGATACAATTATTCAATCAAAATGATTTAAATCCAAAAGAAGTTACGGGAATAATAATATCTTCTGTTGTACCTAATATAATGCATTCTTTAGAGAATATGATAAAGAAGAGTTTTAATATAGATCCTATAATTGTTGGACCTGGAGTAAAAACAGGTATAAATATTAAATATGATAACCCTAAGGAAGTAGGAGCAGATAGAATAGTAAATGCAGTTGCTGCTCATGAAATATATAGAAGAGACGTAATAATTATTGATTTTGGTACAGCTACTACTTATTGTGCAGTTACTGAAGGTGGTAATTATTTGGGTGGATGCATTTGTCCAGGTGTAAGAATATCTTCAGATGCTTTATTTGAAAGAGCAGCAAAGCTACCGAGGGTAGAGTTAGAATTACCAAAAAGTATAATATGTAAAAATACAGTTTCAAGTATGCAAGCTGGTATATTGTATGGATATATAGGGCAAGTAGAATATATAGTTAATAAAATAAAGAGTGAAATGGTTGCAATGGGACTTGAAAATCCATATGTAATTGCAACAGGAGGATTAGCTAATTTAATAGCAAAGTCGACAGATGTAATAGATAAAGTTGATTCTAGCTTAACATTAGAGGGGTTAAGAATAATATATGATAAAAATAAGGAGTAAATAAATGAAAATAGGAAACCTTAATTTTGAAAAAAGTGTTTTCTTAGCACCTATGGCAGGAGTTACTGATATTTCTTTTAGAGGCTTATGTAAAGAAATGGGCTGTGGATTAGTTTATACTGAAATGGTAAGTGCGAAAGCTTTATATTATGGTAGTGAAAATACACAAGCGCTTCTAAGAATAGCTGATGAAGAAAAACCAGTAGCAGCTCAAATTTTTGGGAATGATCCTAAGATAATGGCTGAAGTAGTGCAAAATCATTTTAATAAAATAGATGATATATGTATTTTAGACATTAATATGGGATGTCCAGCACCTAAGATAACAAAAAATGGTGAAGGGTCAGCATTAATGTTAAATCCTAAATTAGCTGGAGAAATAGTCAGTGAAATAAAAAAAGTTTCAAATAAGCCAGTTACAGTTAAATTTAGAAAAGGATATGATGATGATAATATTAATGCGGTAGAATTCGCAAAGATTATGGAGTATTCAGGAGCAGATGCAATTGCTATTCATGGAAGAACTAAAAAGCAAATGTATGAAGGTAAGGCAGATTGGGATATAATAGGTAAAGTAAAGAAAGCTGTTTCAATTCCTGTTATAGGCAATGGAGATGTATTTACACCAGAAGATGCTTTAAGAATGAAAGAAATAACTGACTGTGATGCAATAATGATTGCAAGAGGAAGTATGGGAAATCCATGGATATTTAATCAAATAGAAAGAGTACTAAATGGTAAGGAAATATTGCCTATTAGTGCAGAAGAAAAGATTAATATGTGCTTAAGACATTATGAGTTAGCAATTAAATACGATGGTGAGTTTAAAGCTGTTAGAGAAATGAGAAAACATACAGCATGGTATTTAAAAGGATTGCCTAAAAGCAGTGAAATTAGAAATGTAGTAAATAGTTTATCTACGACACAAGAAGTAATTAATACATTACAAAATTATAAAGAAGAATTAATGAATTTATGTTTATAGAGATGTATTACTTATTATTAATATTATAGTAATATAGAAGTGCTTAAAATAGTTAGTTATTTTATTGACAGATGAAATAGCCTGATTTATAATATTTAAAATGATTTTAAGATTACTAAGCTTTTGTATTTAATATATGAATACGGTTAAGCTTTGAAGGGGAGAAAGATATGAGTCAATCAAAAAAATTTATAATGACTTACGAAGGTGTTAAAAAACTTGAAGAGGAATTAGAATACTTAAAAACAGTAAAAAGAAAAGAAATTACAGAGAAAATAAAAGTAGCTTTAGGATATGGAGATTTAAGTGAAAATTCTGAGTATGATGAAGCTAAAAACGACCAAGCCTTTACTGAAGGAAGAATAATTCAATTAGAGAACATGTTAAAAAATGCTGTAGTTGTTGATGAAAGTGAAATTCCAAAAGATAAGGTTTCAGTAGGATCAATAGTTAAAGTTATGGATTACGAATTTGATGAAGAAGTTGAATATACAATAGTTGGTTCAGCAGAAGCAGATCCAATGAATTTTAAAATATCAAATGAATCACCAGTAGGTAGTGCGTTAATAGGAAAGAAAGTTGGAGATGTAGTAGAAGTTGCAGTTCCAAGTGGAGTAAGTAAGTTTGAGATCTTAGAAATAAGAAGAGACTAATTGGAGGTATAGTGAATGTCAGCTGAAGAAATGAACATGCAAGAACTAGAGTCACAATTCAATGAGCAAGAAAGATTAAGAAGAGAGAAGCTAGTTCAATTACAACAAGAGGGAAAGGATCCTTTTGATGTATATAAAGTTAATAGAACACATAGTTCACAACAAGTTAAAGATAACTTTGAAACTTTACAAGGTAAAGAAGTTACTGTTGCTGGTAGAATTATGTCTAAGAGAGGACAAGGAAAAGTTGTTTTCTCTGATATACATGATAGAGATGGGAAAATTCAATTATTCATAAAGATTGATGAAGTTGGAGAAGAGGCTTTAAAACAATACAAGACTAATGATTTAGGTGATTGGGTTGCTTGTACTGGTGAAGTATTTAAGACTAAAACAGGAGAAATCTCTGTTAAGGCTAAAACTTTAGAATTAATATGTAAGTCTTTAAAACCACTTCCAGAAAAGTGGCATGGATTAAAAGATCCTGATTTAAGATATAGACAAAGAGAAGTAGATATAATAACTAACCCAGAAGTTAAAACTACTTTCATGAAGAGAAGTCAAATAATAAAAGGAATAAGAGAATTCTTAGATAATAGAGGATTCTTAGAAGTTGAAACTCCAATGCTTGCTACTATAGCTGGTGGAGCATCTGCTAGACCGTTTATAACTCACCACAATACATTAGATTTAGATATGTTCTTAAGAATAGCTCCAGAGTTATACTTAAAGAGATGTATTGTTGCTGGATTTGAAAAAGTTTATGAATTAGGAAGAACTTTCAGAAATGAAGGAATGTCTGTAAGACATAATCCAGAATTTACTATGATAGAATTATACCAAGCATTTGCTGATTATAATGATATGATGGAATTAACTGAAAATATGGTTGCAGAAGTATGTAAGAAAGTTAATGGAACTACTAAGGTTACTTACCAAGGGACTGAAATTGACTTTATGCCACCATGGAGAAGAATAACTATGGTTGATGCTGTTAAAGAATATGCTGGAGTAGATTTCAAAGAAATTAAATCTAATGAAGAAGCTCAAGCTATTGCTAAAGAAAAGCATTTAGAATTCCCAAAACCAATAAATACTGTAACTAAAGGTGAAGTATTAAATGCGTTATATGAAGAATTCTGTGAAGAGCATATGATTCAACCAACATTCATTATAGATTATCCAGTAGAAATTTCACCTCTTACAAAGAAAAAGAGAGGCGATGAAATGTTTACTGAAAGATTTGAAGGATTCGTATTTGGTAGAGAATTATGTAATGCATATTCTGAATTAAATGATCCAATCGTTCAAAGAGAAAGATTCGCTCAACAAGAAAAAGAAAGAGAACTTGGTGATGATGAAGCTTATATGATAGATGAAGAATTCATGAGTGCATTAGAAACAGGTATGCCACCAACAGGTGGATTAGGAATAGGAATAGATAGATTAATAATGTTCTTAACTGATTCAGCATCAATAAGAGACGTTATATTATTCCCAACAATGAAACCACAAAACTAATTAAAACCACCGAAAGGTGGTTTTTTTATTATTACTTAAATAAATTATAGTTAAGAGATGAATTTAAATGGAGTAAATTAAAGTATGAAATATACATTTTACAAGTTTTATAATGAATTTTTGTCTGATAAAAAGAAATAATGAATAAAAAAATAAAAAAAATAGAAAAAAGGGGTTGCATTTTATATAAAAGCTGATATAATAAATTATGCAATGACATTCCGCGATAGCTCAATGGTGGAGCACTCGGCTGTTAACCGATAGGCTGGAGGTTCGAGTCCTCTTCGCGGAGCCA
>UQQU01000084.1 GCA_900543325.1 uncultured Clostridium sp.
CTGGAGGTTATATCATTAATTTTTCGGCTCCACGTGACGAACAATATTATTCAATAGCGTTCTGTGAATGTTTTTTCTTGAGGGAGTGTTTCTATTTTCTTTTGATAAAGTTCATCAACTCTAATAAAGCGATTTCCCTTTTTTATATTTCTAATAAATTTTTCAATGGAACTTTCTTCACCTTGTACTTCCATTTCTACCATACCATTATCCATATTTCTAACCCATCCAGTTAAATCTAATGTACGAGCATTCATTGTACAGAAGAATCTAAATCCCACACCTTGGACACGACCATCAACAATTATGTAGTATCTAATCATAAGTTCCTCCTTTTGTAAAAAAGTATATATTTAGAATTATATCATATATAAAAATAGTAGATACAACATATAATGTTATAAATTAAAAAATAAATTTTGGGGGGAAGTATGGAAAGAACATTAGTGTTAATTAAACCTGATGCAGTAGAACAAAACATAATTGGAAAGATAATAAGCTTTTATGAAGATGCTGGATTAAAGATTATTGCATTAAAAATGGAGCAAGTAGAAAGAAAAGTAGCAGAGGAGCATTATAAAGAGCATTATGGCAAGAGTTTTTATAATTCATTAATAGAATTTATTACAAGAAGTCCATTGTGTGCATTAATAGTAGAAGGTGAAAACTGTATTGATAAAGTTAGAGAGATAAATGGGGCTACGAATCCTAAAGAACAAAAAGAGGGGACTATAAGAAAAAGGTATGCTAAAGGAATCACAGAGAACTGTGTACATGCATCGGACTCTATTGAAAGTTCAGAAAGAGAAATGAAAATATGGTTTCCTAATTTAAATTATAAAAAATAGAAAAAAATAATGCAGAAACTATTTATTAAGTTTCTGCATTATTTTTTTATTGAGAAAGCACTTCTGTAAAAGCAGCTTCATATAACTTTAATGTTTCCGGATCTAAATTAGTAAATAATACACATTTAGATAATGTTTCGTCAGAAGGATATGCAGCAGGATTATTTTTAGTTTCTTCATCTAACATATCGTAAGCTGCAGTATTAGGTGTAGAGTATCCAATATAATCTACATTTTCTTTAGCATTTTCAGGATCGCATAAGAAGTTTATAAATGCTTCAGCACCAGCTTTATTAGGCGCATCCTTTGGAATACATAAAGCATCTACCCATTTATTAGATCCTTCTTCAGGTATAACATATTTCATATCAGGGTTTTCATTCATTATATAAATTGCATCACCAGACCAAACTGTAGCAAGCATTTTTTCGCCTGAAATCATATTATCTTTAACTTCATCAACAACATAAACTGGATTAGTTAATTTTCTTTGTTCTAATAATTCATCTTTAGCAGATTCTATTTCACTAGGAACAGTTGAGTTAATAGAGTAGCCAGCTTTAATTAAGGCAATAGCTAAAGAATCTCTAAGAGAATTAAACATATATACTTCATCTTTATATTTAGAATCCCATAATATATCCCAGCTAGTTACTGGTTCAGTAACTCTTGTACTATCATAAATTATTCCTATAGTTCCCCACATATAAGGTACAGAATATTCATTGCTAGGATCGTAAGATAAATCCTTATAATCATCTCCTATATATTTATAGTTAGGAATATTATTGAAGTCTATTTTTTCTAATAAATCTTCTTCAATCATTTTTTCAACCATATAATCAGATGGTACAACTAAGTCGTAAGTACCAGGATTAGTTTTAACTTTTTGATACATTATTTCATTAGTATCATAAGTTGAGTAGTTTACTTTAATTCCTGTTTCCTTTTCAAATTTTCTGATAAGGGCTTCATCAATGTAATCACCAACGTTAAAGAAGTTTATTGTTCCATTTTCTCCAACATTACTACTTCCGCACCCAACAAAAAGAGAAGCAGTTAATAAAGTTGTTGCAACTAATGCTGTTAATTTTTTTAATCTTTTCAATTTATTCACCCCTTGAAGTAAATTCTTTTCTATTTACAATTAATAATAAAGTTAATACTGTTATAAACATTAAAGTAGATAATGCATTAATTGAAGGGTTAATTCCTTTTCTAGCCATAGAGTAAATTTCAATAGAAAGGTTAGTTACTCCAGGACCTGTTGTAAAGAAACTAATTACAAAGTCATCAATTGACATTGTAAAGGCCATTAATAAACCAGCAACTATCCCAGGTTTTATTTGAGGTAAAATTATTTTTCTCATAGTATATCCTGGGGTTGCACCTAAATCTAAAGCTGCTTCAGTTATATTAGAAGGTAGTTGCTTTAATTTTGGTAATACAGATAATATAACGTATGGAATATTAAATGTAATATGTGCTAAAAGCATAGTAGTAAAACCAAATTGAGCATTTATTCCTATCTTATTTAGCAGAGGGAATATAAATATAAATAAACTCATTATAGATATACCTGTAACAATATCAGGATTTAATACAGGTAAGTTATTTATGTTCAATAAAGTTTTTTTAGGAAGTCCTTTCATTCTATGAATTCCTATTGCTGCAAATGTACCTATTATTGTAGCAACTATAGATGAAATAACAGCTATTATTATAGTATACTTTAATGCTTCCATTATTCTAGCATTTTGAAAAAGTTGAGTATACCATCTTAAAGTAAAACCATTCCATTTCCCCATAGATTTTGAATCGTTAAAGGAGAATACCATTAAAGTAACTATTGGTGTATAAAGAAATATAAAAATTAGTATTAAGTAAAATCTTTTAATGAAAGATTCAAGTTTTCTTATCATAGTATACCTCCTGATTATTTGTCATCTGTACCTTCAAATTTATTCATGAAGGCCATTGAAATTAATATTATTATCATCATAAATATTGCAATAGCAGAACCGAAATTCCAGTCGCCCATTGTTGTAAATTGCGTTTCAATTAAATTACCAAGTAGCATATATTGACCGCCACCTAATATTCTAGAAATAACAAATGTAGAAACAGCAGGCATAAATACCATTGTAATTCCAGAGATAACACCAGGCATACTTAAAGGTAAAATTATTTTAGTGAATATTTTTTTTCTATCCGCACCTAAATCTGCAGCTGCATTAATTAAATCTTTATCCATTTTTGTAAGAACAGTATATATAGGTAGTATCATAAATGGTAAAAAGTTATATATCATACCTAAAAGTACTGCAAAATCATTATAAAGAATATTAATACGTGAAAATCCTAAAGCAACTAAAAAGTTATTAATAAGTCCATTTTTACCTAAGATAGGAAGCCAAGCATATGTTCTAAGTAAGAAGTTCATCCACATTGGAACGATAAAAAGCATAATTAATATATTTCGCTTTCCTTCTCTCATTTTAGAAATTAAATATGCAACTGGATATCCAAGTATAAGACATCCTAATGTAGCTTCAGCTGCCAAAAGTAAACTTCTGCCAAATACTTTTAAATAATTTTCGTCAAGTAGCCTTTCAAAGTTAGAAAGAGAAAAACTATAGCTATCTCCAGATTTTACTGTAAAGCTAAAGAAAACCACAATTAAAAGTGGAATAACAATAAAAAGAGCACTCCAAACAATATAAGGTGATGCTGGAAGTATACCTTGATTATTTTTATTTTTCATCACTCTCAACCTTTCTCATTATATGAATTGCTTCAGGATCTATAATTAATCCCACAGTGCTACCAACAGTTGAACTTTTTGTGTTATGTACTATCCACTTATTATTTTCAGTTTCTACTTCAATCTCATAATGAACACCCTTAAAGGTTACTGAATTAACTTTTCCAGTTAACATTCCTTTATCTACAGTTGTAATTTCGATATCTTCTGGTCTTACTACAACATCTATAGCTTCATTTTTATCAAAACCACTATCTATACAAGTGAAAATATGATTAGAAAATTTAACTTTGTAATCTTCTAGCATAACTCCATCTAATATATTACTTTCTCCAATAAAGTCTGCAACAAAAGCATTAGCAGGTTCATTATATATATCTTCTGGTGAACCCATTTGTTGAATTACTCCTTTATTCATTACAACAATAGTATCTGACATTGTTAAAGCTTCTTCTTGGTCATGAGTTACAAATATAAATGTTATTCCAAGTCTTTTTTGAATTTTTTTAAGTTCTAATTGCATTTCTTTTCTAAGTTTTAAATCTAATGCACCAAGAGGTTCATCAAGTAAAAGAACTTGTGGTTCATTAACTAATGCTCTAGCAATTGCAACTCTTTGTTGTTGACCACCACTTAATGAATCAACAGATCTTTTTTCAAAGCCTTCAAGAGCAACCATTTTTAGCATTTCATGAACTTTTTTATCAATTTCTTCCTTAGGAAGCTTTTTAATCTTTAGTCCAAATGCAATATTTTCATATATATTCATGTGAGGAAATAATGCATACTTTTGGAATACTGTATTTAATTGTCTTTTATAAGGAGGTAAGTCAGATATATCATTTCCATCAAAGACAACTCTTCCACTATCAGCAGTTTCAAATCCTGCTATGATTTTAAGAGTAGTTGTTTTACCACATCCACTAGGACCAAGTAAAGTTAAAAATTCATTTTTACGTATATTTAATGAAAGGTTATCTAAAACAGTATTATCACCATAGACTTTAGAAACACCTTGTATTTCGATAATATTTTGACTCAAAAAAAACACCTCTTTCTTTAATATTAATACTTTCTATCGTTAGCTAATTTAGCAATTTCTATTAGCTAAATTGAAAATTTAGAATATCAATTAAAATGATGGTGGAGTAGAAATCCAAATAACTTTAGCGGGTGTCTTTCCACTATTACTTATATAATGGTTTGATCTTGGTTTAAAATAAAAACTTTCATTTTTTTTAACTTTGTAAGATTTATCTCCAAGATGTAAAGTTATTGTTCCTGATAAAACATAACCAAATTCCTCACCTTCATGAGGTTCTTCTTCTGTATATTTTCCACCTGGGCCTAATGTTATCATTATAGGTTCCATTTCATTTTTTTGTGCATTTGGAACTAACCACATTAATTTATATTTCAAATCGTGATTTTCAGTTTCAAACATATCTTCATATTTATAAGTTATTTTTTCATCTTTATCATCACTAAAGAATTCTTTTAAGTTTGTCCCTAGTATTTCAAGAATATCTATTAGTGTAGCGATAGAAGGTGAAGTTAAATCATTTTCTAGTTGAGATATAAAACCTTTAGATAATTCGCATCTATTAGCAAGTTCTTCTTGTGTTAGTCCTTTTTCAATTCTCATTCGTTTTATTTTGTCACCAATTTGCACAATTTCACCTTGCCTTTCAATTAGTTTAATAATAACTATTACTAAACTAATGGTTTAAAATTACTAAACAAACAATGTTATTATATAGACTTGTAAATGAAAAATCAATATTTTTTAATAAAATATTTGAATAAAAATTTTCGATGATAACCTTATAAATAAAGGGTTTGAAGAAAAAAGATAAAAAAAAGTTTAACATTTATACATTAAAAGTTTAGTATAACTAAGAATAGTGTAAATTATAAAAAAATTAAAGTACCCAATTTAAAGGATAATAGCAAAGTATGGATATAAATTTTGTTATTTAATTAAAATAAAAATTTATATATAAATTTATAATTGGTAAACAACAGAAAAAAATACATATAAAATTATTAAATATAAAATTATATAAATTTATCTTAAATATAATTATAAAAAGTATAAATTTATAAAATTTAATACTTAAAATATAATTTTTAATAGTGAGCTAAATAATAATTATTATGAATAGATAATGATTATATGAAACTATTAACAAATTTAAAGTTAAGGTGTATAATAATCTTGTTGAGGAAAATAATTTTATGAAAAAAACATACTTTTATTTAATTATTTGATAAATCTAAAGAATAGTTAACATAAACTTATAGATAATATGGAGGAAAGAATATGTTAAAAGGAACAATACATTCAATAGAAACAATGGGATTAGTAGATGGCCCTGGTATTAGAGTTGTAGTATTTATGCAAGGATGTGCATTAAGATGCCAATATTGTCATAATCCAGATACATGGAGTGATAAAGGAGAAGAAACATTAGAGTTTACGCCAGAAGAATTAGTAAATAAAATTGCCAGATTTAGAAGTTATTTTGAAAGATCTGGAGGTGGAGTTACTTTCTCAGGTGGTGATCCATTAAGACAACCAGAATTCTTAAAAGAGTGCTTAAGGCTTTGTAAAGAAAAAGGAATACATACTACATTAGATACATCTGGAGTAGGGTTTGGAAATTATGAAGAGATATTAAAATATACAGATTTAGTTCTTTTTGATGTTAAGCATCTTACAGAAGAAGGATATAAGGAAATGACAGGAATAAAAATAGACGAAAGTTTGAAATTCCTAGAAGCATGTAAGAAATGTAATACAAAAATATGGATAAGACAAGTTGTTGTTCCTGGAATGACTGATAGTGAAGAATATATATCTTCATTAGGGGAGTTTATTAAATCTTTAAATAATGTTGAAAAAGTAGAATTACTTCCATATCATTTACTTGGTGTAAATAAATATGAGAATATGGGAATAAGATACAGATTAGATGGTGTTCCTGCAATGGATAAGGACAAATGTAAAGAGTTATATAAATTACTTAATTTATAAAATAAAAAATAGTAGTGAACCTTATATAGAGTTTACTACTATTTTTTTCATTGATTCAGCTTAAAGTTGGCTTGAGAAAAATCCAGGTTTTATTAATTTCTTTTTCATACCTTCGATAACTAAAAGGTAAACAGCAGCAGTATCAAATCTAGCATCATGATAATTTCCACTACCTTGGAATAATTCATCAGCTTTTTTGGCAATAGCATCATCAGTAATTCCTAAATATTCAATTGTTTCAGATAGTTTTGGATTTTTAATTCCATTACCATTTGGTGAAGGAATTTTACATATATTTTTATAGTATGCCATAGTACAGAATGTTCTTTTAGGTTCCCAAGTTGCATCTATCATTCCAGCTTCATATAAAGAATTAACTTCATGTTTTAAAAATTTAACATCAAATTGAACATTATGTCCAATAACGAAATCAGCATCAAAAAAATCACTCATGAAATCTTGAATTTGTTCTAAAAACTCTAAACCATCAGATAATTCATAAAGTTTTTCAAGAGAAAATCCATGAACTTCTTGAGCTGCAGGATCCATTTCATCAACTGTAAAGAAAAAGTTTTTACCTATAGTTGTTTGTGGTTTTGTAGATGTATCTACAGTTATATAACTTAACTGGCATATATGACCAGGACGTACACTAGTTGTTTCAGTATCGAAAAATAATAATTTCATCTTTACCTCCAAAAATTTAACTTATTCATTTTATGATATCATAACTTATGTTAATAAACAAATTAATAATAAAAAATCACCTTTATATAATATTAATATAAAGGTGATTTTTTTACTTTAATGTTTTAGATATAATTTTTAATAATTCTATGCAAGTTTCTTTAGTTTTATTATTTTTATCTAAATCAGGATTATATTCTACAAAATCCATAGATCTTACCAAGCTTGTACCTAAAATGGATTCAAGTAATACTTTACTTTCACTAAAAGATAAACCATTATTAACTGGAGTTCCAGTACCAGGAACATATTCAGGGTCTAAACAATCTATATCATAAGAAAGATGAATATTTTTTATGTTTTTTTCTTTTATTATTGATAATAATTCATCAACAACAACCTCAGTTCCTTTAATATTTATATCTTTGTTTGTCCAAACATTCATATTTAATTTATCTATTAAAGCTATTTCTCCAGCATCTAAATCACGACAAGCGAGAATAAAAACATTTTCTGGTTTTATTTTAAAATCATCAAAGAAAATTGAGGTTAATTTTTTATATCCAATTCCCATTGATGCAGCTAAAGGCATTCCATGGATATTTCCAGATGGTGAGGTCTCCTCAGTATTTATATCTCCATGAGCATCGATCCAAATTACAGCTAAATTATTTCCTAAAAATTTACTAGCACCAGCAATTGATCCTAAAGCTAATGAATGATCACCACCAACTATAAAAGGTAAAGTGTTATTTTCTAATGCACTTAAAACTTTAGCAGCTAGTCCATTATTTGCCGCAACAACTTGATCTAAATATTTTAACTTTGAGTTACTTAGGAATTTATCTTCAGCGTTTGCTTTTTCAACTTCAATATCTCCTAAATCATAAACGTTATGATTCTCTTGAAAAATATCTATAAGGTTGTTTTTTCTTAATTCTTCAGGTCCCTTTTCTACACCAGGTTTATCACAACCATAAAAAAGAGGCATTCCAATAATACTTATATTCATAAAAAGACCTCCATCGATTATCTAAATTTTACACAATACTTATAATAATACTTAAAATAATATAAGTAAATATTAAATTCTCTTTTATTGATTAAAATATTTGTTTAAAAAAATAAGTATCTTATTTATATTATGTCCAAAATGATAAAAAAGATGTTTTATTTTAAAGGAGTAAATGTATAAAAATGAATTTATTTGTTTAATAAAATAATAAAATAAGAATAAAATAACTATATTGGCATGGCAAATTTACAATAATTATATAAAAATTTAACAAATTACAAAAATATCATTAAAAATTTAAAATTTACTGTAAAATGTGGTATTATTATATTTGTTAATTTATAATTATAAAATTAAAATTACATAAACTATATTTGAAATAATAATGCATACATTTAACTTTTAATATTAAAAATTAATATTTTTGAAGGGATGGAACAGAGATGAGTGAACCAAATAGAAAAAGAAAAAAACGTTCTAAGAAGAAAAGGTGGTCAACTAAAAAGAAAGTTATAGTATCTACAGTTATTGTTTTTGCTTTATTAATATGTACTCTTGCAACAGGATATATGTATATTAGAAGTAAAATATATTCAGGATTAAGTCCTTCAGAAACTATATCTGATACTGAATATAAGGAAGTTGAAGGAATAACAAATGTTCTATTAATAGGAACAGATGCAAGAACATTAGATGAAGCATCAAGAGCAGATTCTATTATAATTGCTACACTAGATAATAATAAAAAACAAATAAGATTAACTTCATTATTTAGAGATACTTTAGTTAATATTCCAGGTCATGGAGAAGGAAAATTAAATGCTGCGTTAGCATATGGGGGACCAGAGCTTTTAATTGAAACTATAAAAGAAACTTATGGAATTAGTCTTGATAAATATGTAATTATTAATTTCTGGGGATTTGAAGCAATTATTGATCAAATGGGTGGACTAGAGTTAAATGTAGAAGATTATATGCTTGATGAGTTAAATAAATATATTGGTGAATCTACAGGTGGAAATGATTGTCCAGTTACAGAACCAGGATTACAAGTTTTAAATGGAAAACAAGCTTTATCTTATGCAAGAATAAGAAAAGGTGTTGGAGATGAATATGCTAGAACAGATAGACAAAGAGAAGTTTTAATAAAGGTAGCAGAAAAGTTAAAAGAAACTAAACCGAGTAAATACCTAGGAATAATGAATAATATGTTAGAGCATATAAAAACAAATATTGAGCCAATACAAGCTTTAAATATGGCATATACTATATATAAATTCCCAAGTTTAGATATTGCACAACTTCAAATACCAATTCCAGAATTAGCTGATGGAGGATTATATAAAAACTTAGGCTGGGTATTCTTAATGGATAGAGAGCAAAATGCTAAGTTCTTAGATGAATTTATATTTGAAGGTAAGATACCAAATCCTGATGATTATGATTATGCTTCATTTAATGAAGCAATGTCTGATTATAAAGCAGAGTCAGAAGAATATAATAATAAACATAATATTAATCCAGAAGATTATATAGATAATAGTGAAGATATTGTTACTCCGCCATCTAGCAATGATAGTAGTTATGATAATACTGATGAAGGTACAAGTGGAAGCACAGGTGGAAGCACAGGCGGAAACACAGGTGGAAGTACAGGCGGAAATACTGGTGGAAGTACAGGTGGAAGCACAGGCGGAAGCACAGGTGGAAGCACAGGTGGAAATACAGACGGAAGTACGGGTGGAAATACAGACGGAAGTACGGGTGGAAACACAGGTGGAAGTTCGGATGGAAATACAGGTGGAAGTTCGGGTGGAAACACAGATGGAAGTACAGGTGGAAACACAGATGGAAGTACAGGTGGAGAAAATACTGATAATGGAAATGTGGATGATGGAAATATAGAAGGTGAAGAAAACCAAGGAAATGAAGGAATACAAAATATAAATCCTAATATATTAAAGACAATTGAATAAATATAAAATAAAAGCGATGTATTCATCGCTTTTATTTTATTAAATTATTATTAATATAATAATTTATATAACAATATGTGGTATAATAATCAAAGAAATAATAGAGAGGAGATAAATAATGAGCTCATTTAGAATGCAATTACTAGTAATTATCTTAAAAATACCAGCTATATTAATAGCTTTTACGGCTCAAGGTTATGCAAAGGCATTAGTTGCAGATAAATTAGGAGATAAAACACCAAGGTTTCAAGGTAGATTAACTTTAAATCCATCAGCTCATATTGATTTAATTGGTTTTTTAATGATTTTGATAGCTGGATTTGGATGGACTAAACCATTAAATACTAATCCAAGTGCATATAAAAGAGGTTATAAAGATGCAATAAAAGTTTCTGTTGCAGCACCATTAGCTAATTTACTAGTTGGTTTTTTAGGAACAATATTATATGTATTTACATATAAATTCTTATCTAATATTTTATCAGATACAATATACTTTATATTAATTAATATGATATGGCTAATTGCAACTATAAATATAAGTTTATTTGTATTTAATTTACTACCTATACCAGGATTAGCGGGATTTGAAATATTTAGAGATTTATGGCCAAAAACATTTTATAAGGTTTCAGATAAGATATATCAATATCAATTTTTAATACTTATTGCAATTATAATTATTGGTGGAACTATTTTATCAATACCAGTCAACTTTATTTTAAATGGATTTATGGCTTTTGCAAGATTAATATTTGGAATTCTTTAAAAGGTGGCAATTAATTTTGCCACCTTTCCTTTTCTATAAATAAATCTCTATTATATATTTCTTTAAAAAAGTCTTTACCACGCATTGCTTGATGTATTTCTACATCTAAGTTACTAGGTGATGAAACTGTAATAACAACTTTTTCATCATCAAAATAAACTCCTAGTTTCTTTACAACACCAACAAGGCTTCTATCTAATCCTTCAGCAATTTTTACTAATGCCCCAATTTTATTAATTATATCAATATCTAATTTGTTAATTAAATAAGAAAATTGAGCTAAAGGTAAATGATAATTATTAAATCTATGAGAAGCTGCAATAGCCGCACTCATTAGATGTTCTTTATGTGTAAGTTCGTTAATAAATGAATTTAAAATAATATATAAAGAGTGTTTATGATGATTTTGATAATTTATACTAATTCCACAATCATGAAGCATAGCTCCAGTTTTTAATATATTTAAATACTTATCTTCTAATCTATGAAGGGGCTTTAGTTGGTCAAATAAAACAGATGATAAAAAGTATACTTGTTGTGCATGAGGTATATTAGCATTTAAGGAGTTTAATATACCATAAATACTATAATCTAAAATGTTTTCTATTACATCATAATTTTTATAAAGATAATCGTAAAGAAGACCTTCTCTAATTGAATTGTTAGATACTCGTATACTATTTGGTGATACTGTTTTTATTATTTCATTAAATATAAGTAAACAACTAAATATACTATCTACCATATCTAAATCAATTCCCTCAACTTTACGGCGAAGCTTTAAATCCTTACATTTTATAATATTATAAAGTTCATGAACTCCTACTTCAGATAATTCATAATTATTAATTAGTTCTAAAGGATAATGGGTTTTAAATTTATCCATTTTAACAATTGTTTTAGCAAAATCACCAACAATAACTATAGATTCAAATTCATCATTTAGCCAAGGTATATTATTTAATTTATTTTTTACGAATGATGTAGATTCATCTAAATTTGAGTTTAATATTCTATCAGCTATATTGAATGTATAAGCTAAATTTATTCCACCAAAGGGTAATACTGTCCAATTTGAAATTTCTTTATTTTTCATCGATATTAAATTAGTTGAGGTTCCAGTTATCTCAACTATAAGAGAATTAGTGATATTTAAACTTCTATTTACACTTAAGGCTGTAAATTTAATTTCTTCTTCAGGTGATAAAACTTTTAAATCTAAATTAAGGTTTAATTTTATCATATCTACAATAGATTCACTATCTTTTAAATCATTAAAAAAGCTAGTTGTAATAGTAAATATTTCTTTTGTACCAGAGGCTTCACAAAGAGATTTGTATGTTCTTAAAGTAGATAAAATATAATTAAGTTTTTCGTTGCATAAAATACATTTCTTAGATAATTCATAACAAACTTTAAAAGGAGTCTTTAGTTCATCTATAATTTTAAAATATCCTACATCTTCTACTTCTGCCAACATTAATCTTATTTTACTAGAACCTATATGAATTATACCAACTCGAATCATATAACACCATTCCTATCATTAATACTTTATATAATTACTATGATATATAAAAGTCAGATAAAAATAAAGGTTTGTTGACAAAAAATATTTTTTTTAGTTATAATAAATTAAATAAAACTAAGTGAAAAAATAGAGTGGTATCATATATATAATCGTCTTTTTGTATTTCAAAGAGGCGTTTTTTTTATTATTGAAGTAAAATATAAAAGATAGTGTAAAGTTTCGTATGAAAAAATAGCCTATGGCTAATTTTTAATAA
>UQQU01000085.1 GCA_900543325.1 uncultured Clostridium sp.
CAAAAGGGAGGATTCGAATTCGAATCCTCCCTTTCTTATTCGGCTAGTATCAAAAGTTATTTTGATACAGCCCCTTTATATTTTTTATGGTTATATTTATTATTTATTTAAAATATGTTGTCTTATAATAAGTTATAGAAATACTATTATTATCTGAATATTCATCAACCCCTAAGCAATCAACCATTAAAGAATTACCGTAATCTCTTTCTAATTCAATTTCCTTGTATTCAGATGATATTTTTAAATGCTCATTTAATTCATTTACTGATTTCTCAATTTCACTTATATCTACTTCTGGTAATAGCGATAATATAATTTTTTTATCCCTATCTAATAATTTTATTTCTCTTCCTGGTTCTACCCTAAAATCAATACTTACATATTCTTGATATGCCTTAGTTTCTTCTTCAAAGAAAGTAATATCGCTAGATATTGAATTCAAACTATCTCCCTCAGGATATTCATTAAGTTCAACATACGGTCTACCAAAGCTATAAGATAATCTATATTGAGTCATATCAGAAGTATGACTAAAATCTGTTACATCACTAGCATAAGAATATATAGTTGAATCAAAATTCTTAATAAGCTCTTTTTGTTTACTATAATATTTTTCTGTTGCTTCTATTTTCTTACTTAATAGACCATCTTCATTTCCAAAAGTATTTGTTCAAATAGCGCTTACATCTAAATCTGGTATGCCTTCAAACTCACCTTCCTTAGTTTCTGTGGATATTTCTTCCTCCACATTATTGTTGTTTTTTTCTTCTTTATTTTCTTCTTTTTCAGTAACAATTACTGCTTTACTTTCTTTCTTACCTGAATTGCTTGAATTACTTGAACAGCCAGTATATAGTACTGATACAAAACAAGCAATTGCTAAAATACTTATTAATTTCTTCTTTCTCATATACTCTCTCCCATTATAAATATTTATTTACTTTTTTATACTATATTTATTATAACATTTTTACAATAATTGAAAATACCTTTTTATTTTACATAAATATACATTGTATGTTCTATATTAATTTATTAGAGGATTTTTTTAATATATTAACTTTTATAAAAATTAAATAAAAAAATAATAGACAGTTATATTTAGAATATCTAATAATAACTGTCTATTGTGTATAAAATTATTTTTCTACAATCTCTTTTTCTTTAGCAGGTTGTACAATTGCTTTATTTATTCCAACTATTTTCATTATTTGCTCAGATCTTTCCTTAGTTGATCCCTTGATTACTGAATACTTAACATTTTCAGCATCTAAGAATCCTAAAATAGCCTTGTCCACCATTTGAGCAACTTCTTCATCTTGCCATCTAACTCCATCTTTCTTATAACCAAATTCTCTTGGTACAAAGAAAATATGATCATATTGTGGTAGATCTCTGATTGCTAAGCTATATAAATCATTTAATATTTCGATTTCCTTCTTAGTTCTCTTTTTATCTCCAAGCATTAATCTTCCATATATGTACGGTACAAAAGTAGCATAGTCAGTTATAGCATAATCATGTCCATCTAAGCTCTTTTCTAAATGTAATTGACCTAAATATATTCCATATTGTTCTGAAATAGATTCAATCATACCTTTATCTCTTAAGTAATCTGTACTATATTCTGTAGCAACTCCTACATTTATATCTCTAATTTTTAAGTCTACGTATAATTGTTGAATTAATGTTGTTTTACCACATCTTGGTCCACCTAGTATAGCAATTCTTACTGGCATTGGTAACTCCTCCAAATATTTATATAAAATTTGATTTTTTTGTTCGTCCCTTTGAGAAATATAATTATACCAATAACTTAAATATTTTTCAACGACAATTTTTACTATATTTCGATATACCTCCGGAGAACACCCAATAATTGGGTGTTCCCCGGAGGCACATACATTTTATGGAATGTTCAAAGTATCCTTACTATATTCTCAACTGCTCTTTCTATATTAATTGCACCTCGCTTTAGTGCCTCCTCTATGGTTACCACTCCCGGTAGTATTCCAATTACTGAAGTTACTCCTAAATTATAAAGTTCCTCTATTCCTTCTCCTATATTTCCAGCAAAAACTATTACTGGTATATCATATTTTTTAGCTATCGCTGACACCCCAACAGGTGTTTTACCAAATTTACTTTGAAAATCTATACTACCTTCTCCAGTAAAAATATAATCTGCATCTTTAATTTTCTCTTCTAATTTTGAATATTGAACAACTATATCAATTCCTCTTTTAAGTTTTCCATTACATAGTCCAACCAATGCTGCTCCTAATCCCCCAGCAGCTCCTGCACCTTCAATACTATCAATCTCTTTACCCATCTTTTCTTTAATAACCTTTGAAAAATGCTTTAAGTTCTCGTCTAATCTTTGAACTATTTCTATACTTGCTCCTTTTTGAGGTCCAAATACATAGCTTGCTCCATTAACTCCTGTTAAAGGATTTTTAACATCACATGCTACTTCTATATCAATATTTAGAATTCTCTTATCAAAGGAAGACATATCTATATCTACAATTTTACTTAATTCTCCACCACCAAATCCTATATATTGTCCACTTTTATCCATAAATTTTATGCCTAAAGCTTGAAGCATACCAACTCCACCATCATTAGTTGCACTGCCACCTAATCCTATTAGTATTTTATTAACCCCTTTATTTAATGCTGAAATTATTAATTCTCCAGTTCCATAGCTTGTAGTAATCAATGGATTTCTTTTTTCTCTTGGAACTAACTGAAGTCCACTAGCTTCTGCCATTTCTATAATGGCAGTTTCCCCATCTCCCAATATTCCATAAGTTGCAATAACCTTATTCCCTAATGGTGCAGTAACTTCTTCTTCATATAATACTCCTTCTGTTGCATCAACTAAAGATTGAACTGTTCCTTCTCCTCCATCTGCCATGGGAACATGAATACACTCTGCATCTCTATATACCTTTCTTATTCCATTTTCCATTGCAATACAAACTTCTTTTGCAGTCATACTTTCCTTAAAAGAATCTGGTGCTAAAACAAACTTCATAGTATATCTCCTCCACATTAAACAAACTGATTTTCCATCTTTTGTAACGTCCCCGGAGGCGCTTACATTTTATGTAAACACCTCCGGGGACGTTACATTTTTTTACAGTTAATTATAATTCTTCTTCAGACGAAATCTTGCTCTCCACATATTTCTTATACTTAACTCTACTATCCTTTATCTTCTTTACTTTATATTCTAAATCCTCTTTATTATTTTCTTGAATTATATAATATATATTAAATAAATCTAATATTTGATCTTCATCTATATACATATCCAACATTAACTTTCTACTATTTAAATCTAAATTTCTAAACTTATCTTCATCTAATACAATTTTATTATAACTAGACCACATATATTTTTCTGGACTATCAACTATCTTTGCTCTAACTGGATTTAAATGTATATATCTACTAACCTCAAGCAACTCTATAACATTATTTATTAAATTACTAAAATATCTTCCTTGAAACAAATGACCTATATACTGATATTTACTATTAAAATATCTTGCATACATACTATTAACTCTTCTCATAAAAAAACTTGGATCCTTTGTACCAGTCTTCAAAAGTAAATGAACATGATTACTCATAAGACAATAGCTAATTAATTTATAATTGTCATCTTCATAAAACTTTAAAGTTTCTTTTAAAATACCTAGATAAACAATATAATCAATACTTTCTCTAAATATTATTTCTTGCCTATTTCCTCTATTAGTTATATGATAAATTGCTCCTGCTACCCAAGGTCTTTTATGCGATGCCATAAATAATCTTCTCCTTCTTGTAAAGTTTTAGCTTAATTATTGACATCACTAGTAAAAATAATACACCTCCGGGGCCAATCCAATATTGGGATAGACCCCGGAGGTGCATACAAATATTGGATTGACCCCGGAGGTACATACAAAAATTTACATTGGGTAGCTTTTAATTATTGCTAAGTTACCCTTAACAACATACTTTCCCATTGTTGCAGGTATTAAATAGCTATCTCCCATCTTTATTTCCTCACAGAATCCTTGTTTACTCACATCTTTAGTTGCTTGTCTACTCGTTCCACAACTTTCAATAGTTCCATAACCATCAACACAAGTTAAAATAAAGAACTTTTCTTCATTACTACAATCAGCCCATTCAGTTTCAATATTAAACTTTTGCATACCAAAATACTCATTTTCACAGAAATCTACTTTAGAAAATCCATCAAACTTAACAACCTTTTTATTTGATAAATTTTCAGCTTTTAAATTAAAATCAATTACCTCTAAAGATTTTTCAACATGAATTTCTCTTGGTCTTCCATAATCATAAACTCTATAAGTAACATCTGAATTTTGTTGTATTTCAGCTATTATTAATCCTTCACAAATAGCATGAACTAGACCGCTATTAATTAAGAAACAATCTCCTTTTTTAACATCTACAACATTTAAATAATCCTCAGATCTTCCTTCTTCAATTGCCTTAGCAAATACTTCTTTATCACAGTTCTTTGTTCCAACAATTAATTTTGCTCCCGGTTTTGCATCTACAACATACCAAGCTTCTGTTTTACCAAATTGATTCTCAACTCTTTGAGCATATTCGTCTCCTGGATGAACTTGAACAGATAACTTTTCTCTTGAATTTATTAACTTAACTAATAATGGGAACTTTTCTATACTTACTTTTGAACCAACTAAAGCATGTCCAAATTCCCTTATTATTTCATCAAATCTTTTACCTTTTAACTCACCATTTGCAACTACTCCAGTTCCATTTGGATGGCATGCAACATCCCAAGACTCACCAATATCTCCAGATGGTAAGTTATTTCTAAAAGCTTCTAAATCTCTTCCACCCCAAATTTTCTCATAATAAACGTTTTCAAATCTAATTGGATACATATTAACTTCTCCTTCTCTCCTTTTATACTCAGCTTTTATACTTAGTCTTTATAGCAACCTTATATACTTAGCTTTTCGGCTTAGCTTTTATACTTAATTTACTTAAAGTTACTTAAACTTCTCCTAAAATCTCTATTTATAATTTTCAAAAATAATTTCCATATATACCATTATATTAATTTTATATTATTAAAATTTTAAAAACAATGTGACTAATTTCAGATTTATTGACTTTTTTTCATGTTTTTTTATTTATAAATTAATAATTTATTTGAATCACGTATATTTCTTGTACAACCTTCAAACACTATATATATGCTTAGGAATAAACTATTATGAAACTAATTGGCTTACATTTAAACATTCCTAAAGCTAAATTAATAATTAGTATTGTGTATAGTATATTTACAACATTTATGTTGCAAGGAGGGAGCATCTTGAAAGATAAGTCTAATGTTTATTTGCCACATGTAAGAAGCTATTACGAACCTAGTAAAGAATCATTAGTAAGTCATTCTCCAGAAGGAGTTGATACAATGCTAGCGAATACTGTTGAAGATCCAATAGTAGCAAATAATATAGCATGTAATGAATTTAGTTACATTGATGACGGTGACGATATATAGATTAATATAACAATATAAATAACCTTAATATTAAATTTATTATTTGATTTAATTTTCAACTCAATAGGATAAAATCATATATTAAAGGAGATATAATATTATGGCTAAATCTAATGATAAGCAACACAGAACTAGGGGTGTTACACCTTCTAGTAATACGGAGCTTCCAAATCCTCTTAACAGTTTTAATAGTCCTCTTGGTAGTTTAAATAATAAAAATAAACAAACTATTAAAAAGGAAAATGGTAAACAAAATACTTTATTTTAATTAGTATCTCAAAACAAAAAATGCGCTGATAAGTAAAAACCTCAGCGCATTTTTTCTGCTTGCCTTAGAGACAATTATATAACTATAAAGTTATAACAATATTTAATTAATAGTTTATTTCTCTTCTTCATTAACTCTATTTAGATAACCTATTACCTCATTTGCAGGTAAAGGATGTGAAAAATAATATCCTTGGAAGTAATCACATCCTATATTACTTAATTCCCTAAACTGTTCTTCTGTTTCAACACCTTCAATTACAGTTTCCATATTAAGTAGATGAGCAATATTCTTTATATTATTTACAATTTTAAAGTCAACATCTGAACCATTCTGTATAAATATTCTATCAATCTTTAAAATATCAAGTTTAAATTTCTTTAAATAACTAAAGGATGCATATCCTGTTCCAAAATCATCTAAGGCAACTTTTATTCCCTTTTTATTTAGTAACAATAAATTATCATGAATAATTACATTTTCATCAAGAACT
Source organism: uncultured Clostridium sp. (assembly GCA_900543325.1). Classification (GTDB taxonomy): domain Bacteria; phylum Bacillota; class Clostridia; order Clostridiales; family Clostridiaceae; genus Clostridium. Next base: position 6,331 of record UQQU01000085.1, read on the forward strand.
ACTGATTCTATTATTTCAAAACATAAATTTTCCCACATAACATTATACTTATTAAGAATTTCCTCAACCCTATTTACAAAATCAACTTCCATAAGTTGAATTGGGGAAATATTTATACTAACTTGTAACATATAACCAGAATTAAATAATTCAATAAAGTTTTTACATACTTCTTCTATAATCCAATAACCTATTTTAACTATTTCTCCAGTTTCCTCTGCATATTCAATAAACTTATCTGGGGGAACATATCCTAGTTTTTTATTATTCCATCTAATTAATGTCTCAAGCTTCTTTATAGACTTATTTTTATCTACTATTGGCTGGTAGTATAAAATGAATTCATTGTTATCTACTGCATACTTTAAATCTTCTTTTATATTTTCAATTTCAAGTATTTCTTTATAAATTGAATCATTAAAAAACAACAACTTTGAATTCTTGCTACTTCTTTTGCTAGAATACATCATAAAATCACTTTTATTAATTAAATCATTAAAACTATTTCCATCCTTAGGATATACAGAAACTCCAGCGGCAAAATTCATAAATACCTTTTTACCATTATTAAATGTTATAGGTTCCTTAAACTCTTCCAGTATTACATTATTAAAAAATAACTGTAACTCATCATTATCAATATAATTGTTATATATAATTATAAATTCATCACCAGAATACCTAGTTACTATTCCCTTATCTTTTAAACACTTTTTAAGTTTACTACTAAAATTAACTAATACTTCATCTCCTGCACTATGGCCAAAAACATCGTTAATATATTTAAATTTATTTAAATCAACAAATATTAATGCAAACTTTTCATTAGCTTCTATTAAATCATTGGATAGCTTAAATAATAATTTTCTATTAGGTAATTCCGTTAATTCATCATAATAAATAAGAGCTTTAATTTTCTTATCAACTAAAGTTCCTAAAGAACTAGAAACAACTTCTAATTGTTCAAATTCATTTAAACTTTCAAAGTTTAAATCTTCATTATCCAAATTTCTCAATAATATTTTCAGCTTATCTAAAGACTTTAATATTGGTTTAAATGTTCTTCTAATTAGTAAAACTAAAGCTAATAAATAAATTACTCCCAAAATAGTAAATATCAAAATTCTAAAATCATTAACTCTTTTCATATATTTACTATAAACAATAGAATCTTTATCAAATTCTAAAAATACCTCTATTTTATTATCTAAAACATTATTCAACCTTGCTATGTAATTATTCTTTTTATTACTAATACTATTAACAATTCCCTCACTAGAATAATAAGTATTATCATCAATCTTTATATATGCATTTAATTCTCCCATATAAAATTTAGAATTTATATCTTCAATGAGATCATCCAGTAAAATATCTAAAATAAATATTCCTAATGGGTCATCACTTTCATCTGAATAAATAAAATTAATTACTGCCATTGTATATTTTCCACTTCCAGGATCAGTATAAATATCCGTTATTATTTGTGAGTTTTCTTTACTAAATCCAAAATTCTCCAATTCATAATTAGAAATCACATTTAAATTTTCAATTAATTTGCCAGAATAAAACAAATATTCTCCTGGAACATTTACAACAGTAACACAATTTATGAATATTAAATCTTTTAAATACTCTTGAATATATGCAATTTCATTAAATACTTGTTTTGTCTCTTCTTCAGTTAAATCATTAATATTCCTATTATTCTTTAAAATATTTATTAATTTTTCATCTCCAGTTATTCTATTTGCAATATCCTTTAATATATATACTTCCTGATTTAGTATCCTTTTAGCTTCTTTATAATGAGTATTATATGTAAACTCAACACTCTTCCTTAAACCATACTCCATAAGTATTCCATTAGTTAATACTAGAAGTCCCATAAATACAATACCTATAAGAGCCAACCTTAAGTTAATTTTTTTAGTGAAAATCACTCCGTCACCTCATCAGTTTTTTATTCTATTCACTAAATATATTATCATACAAATTTTTTTAAATCTACCAATTATAATCCCAGGATTTATTGTAAGTATTTTACTATAATGTTAAAATAATAATGATTGTCTATAACAAAAGTTAGGAAGGAGATACTATGGAAAATTTAAAAAAACTTAAGCCATCAAAAGACTTATGGATGAAGATAAAATGGATGGGGTCCTATGCTAAACCAGCAATTCCATTCTTAATATTTTCAATAATTGTTAATGTTATATTTGCTATTATAGGCATTTATAATGTTACAGTTTCAAAATCATTAATAGACTCTGCAATTAGTGGTGACTCTGATGCTACAATTCGCTGGTTAATAATAATGCTTGTCATTACTTTAATTAGTATGTTATCAAGTCCAATAACATCATTTATGAGTACACACTCATCAACTAAACTAACACAAAATATTCAAAGAAAAATATATCAACATATACAATGTAGTGATTGGTTAGAACAAAGTAAATTTCATTCTGTAAGCTTATTAACAAGAGTAACATCAGATGTTAGCAATATTAGTTCTGCTATTCTTGGTACAATTCCAAGTCTTGTTTCATTAACAGTTACATTAGTTGGTTCTTTTTATACACTTATAAGTTGGGCCCCTTCCATTGCATTTGCTGCAGTTTTTATAGGTCCATTCTTAATATTAGTTGGTAAATATTTTAGCCGTAAGCTTAAAGATTTATACAAAGAAGCTCAAGAAGAAGATGTTAAATATAGATCCTTTATGCAGGAGTCCATTCAAAACATAATGATAGTTAAAACATTCTGTATGGAAAAAATAAATATGCATAGACTTGTGGATATTCAAAATAATAAATATAAAATTGCTATGAGAAATACAAAACTATCAGTAATGACTTCAATGTCTATGAGCTTTTGCTCTTCAATTGCGTACTTTACAATATTTACTTGGGGAGTCTTAAACATTGCTAAAGGGGTATCAACTTATGGTACATTTACAGGAATGCTTCAATTATATAGTAAGGTACAAGCACCATTTTCTTCATTAGCAAGTATGATTCCTGGTCTTATATCAACTATAGCTGCCGCTGAAAGACTTATGGAGATAGAAGCTATTCCAGTTGAAAAAATGGCTGATGAAAAAGAGCTTGATGATATTGGTAGCTTAGAAGTTGCTTTAGATAGTATTAGTAGTAAGGTATCTTCTACATTTAATAAACCTAATATAGTTTTTGATAATGTAAGCTTTGCTTATAAGGCTAATAATATTTTAAATAATATTAACTTAACTATAGATGCCGGAGAAACAATTGCCTTTGTTGGTCCATCTGGAGAAGGTAAAACAACTATGATTAGATTAATCTTATCATTAATTAATCCAACTGAAGGTAATGTATTACTTAGTGAAGGTAATCTTGTTAAGGATATTAATAGAAATTATAGAGAACTTATTTCTTATGTTCCTCAAGGGAATACCTTATTCTCTGGAAGTATTAGAGATAATCTTAAATACGGTAACCCTTACGCTAGTGATGATGAAATTAAAGTTGCTTTAAAAAATGCTTGTGCTCTTGATTTTGTTAATGAACTTGAGGATGGCCTTGATACAATGATTGGTGAAAAAGGAGTTGGTATTTCTGAAGGACAAGCTCAAAGAATTGCTATTGCTAGATCATTCTTAAGGGAAAGACCTATATTGATTCTTGATGAAGCTACATCTGCCCTTGACCCTGAAACTGAAGTTAATGTTTTAAAGGCTGTTAGAGAACTACCTACTAAGCCTACATGCATAATAATAACTCATAGACCTTCAGCCCTTAATATTTGTAATAGAATTATGAAGTTGGAGAAGGGACATCTTAGAGAGGTTAGTAGAGAAAGTATTTTAGAGGTTGCTAGTGAATTAGTTTAAAAAAATAAGCTACATATGTATTCCACCTATTAATTGAATTCATATGTAGCTTTTATTTTTACTCAAAAATCTCTTCCATACTTACAGTAAAATCTTTAAATAAATAACTTGAAAATATATCTCCAGTATGAAATGTGTTTGTTATTCTATAAATTCCATCCTCTAATCCATATTGAACAATATTTCCATTTTGCTCTACTATATTATATTCCATCACTCCATATTTTTGATATACTGAAAGCTTTGTTATATAGTCATGGCTAGAAGTACTTTTTGAAACTACTTCAAATATTAGTTTTGGTGGTGATGTAAAACTTTGACCTTTTGTTGTTGCTTCTTCACAAGTTACAAATACATCTGGTTTATACTTTATGTTTTCATCAAATATAACTTCTATTTGCTCTGTACTAACTTTACATTTCCCACCTTTAAGATATTTTTTTAAAGCAAATGCTATGTTTAATACTATATCATTATGTCTAATTGATGTATCTGAATGCATTATAATTCTTCCATTATCATATTCAGTTTTACAATTAAATGTTGATTGCATTTTTTCATATTCTTCTGGAGTTATATAAATATTTTTATTCGTATTCATTTAATTCTCCCTTCTAACCATATATCATTAGTTATATTATAAACCACCCTTAAGGTTTTATAAACATATTATAGAGTAAAACTATATATTGAATTAGTTTCATTTATATATAATAAAAAATACCTCCTATGCTAACAAATTAGCATAGGAGGTATTTTTTATTATTAAGCCAGTCTTACAGCATATCTTAAAAAGTAACTAACAATATTAATTAACTTTTTATATGTTATTTAAGATAATTCCACATTAGATGGAACAGAGCTTTCTAGAACTACCTTCCAAGTATTTCCGCCACAAAAAGAGCATTTTGTATCTGAAGTATAGTTAATACCATCTGTTGTTCCATATCCATTATCACTTATGTTATGTTTTGGATCTTTCTCACAATACGAGCATACCCATCTATTTCCATCTCCAGCTGATATATTCTTTGTTGATATCCACTCTCTTGTATTCTCTACTCCTAAAACTTTTAATTCTGGCTTTTCCCATTTTTTCATTGTTAATCCTCTCTCTTTTGTACATTTCGGTACTGATACCATTTGGGTTATATAGGTACCATTTCCGATTAATTATATTATCTTACTGAATTTATTAAGTATAAGATTAGTGATCTTTAATTATTACTTATTTACTAGATTAATTTTCATATATAGTTCTAATTAGTAGTAATTAAAATACCCATATACTAATATCATAGTATATTTATTATATATCATTACTCCAATTTATGTAAATTACACTTTAGGGGAATATTCTTATTATTATAATTAATACTTTAGTAGCAATAACAAATTAATATTTTATAATAAAAAAACACTTAAAATGTTAATTTCTATATTTTAGATTAACATTTTAAGTGCATTATATTTATTGTTTATTTTCTTGGACATGAAGTAAATTTGTTTATAACATTGTAAATTGTTTGTTATAAAATAGTTCTACATATAGATACTACCTCTTAAATTTATATAATATTATTTTTAATCTCAAATTTTTTAATAAAAGTTATTATTCACAAATAAAGAAGATTCAAATTCTAATCTTCTCCTTCTTATCATCATTTAATCCTTTAAGATATGTCTCTAATTGATGCAGCCTTAAAGCATCAACATATAGGATTATCTTGTGCATCATAATTACTTGGAAATGTTTAGTCTACTTTAATTAGCAAACTTAGCTACTACAGTATACTGATCTATAACTCCTCCACCTGTAACATAATACTCACCACACCTTAGCCATGCATGAGCTTTCATTTCATTTTCATATCTTCTAACACCTAAATAAATTGTTGTGGAAATACCTTGGTTTTTCAATAACTTTTGAGCAGTTAATGCTTGTACTAAACATTTACTTTCCCATGGTGTCTTAGCTGAAACAAATAAAACTCTGGAAGCAATTCTTCTAGCAATCTTATACGTATCATGTTATACGGCAAATTATTTTGGTAAAATTTCTTAAGAAAAAAGCAAATTAAAAT
>UQQU01000086.1 GCA_900543325.1 uncultured Clostridium sp.
AATAGCTGAAAATAATAAATAAGTTTTATATGCTGAAAGTTTATTAACCATTAATCATCACCATCCTAGTATTTCTTATTTAATTATATAACTTATGATTAAGCTATTCAAATTAAAATCTTATACCATATCTATATATAGCAAAAATAGACATAAAAATACCGTGTTTAGAACACGGTTTTCCTATCCTGCAAATAAAGATGTAACATGCTCATTATAATACTAATTATTTTTAGAGTACACAAATAAACATGGTAATATCAATATTATCAATAATTGATTCTACCACAAATAAACCTTGAGTTATTCAAGATTTTTCATATACTTTTAAAAATAATCCTTATTCAGTTAATTTAATTAAAAATTACCTCTTTGCGCATATTTACAACACCTTTACATTTATATTTTTTATGCTTATATTTTAGTATAATTATAGTATATATAATTTTAAAAATTTTTTCAATGCTACAGATTCTGAAAAACAAATTCTAATTTTCTCAAGTAGTGAAAAATGAAGAATCTATAAATAAAATTAAAATACCCAACAAAAATTCAAACTTTAGATTTTTGTAAGTTTCATTGCAAAAATTAAAGCACACCTATCGTCCATTTATATATCCAATTCTATCCAAAACCTCATTTATTTATGGTACGGTTCATTTTTCATTATCCTAAAAGCTCTATAAATTTGTTCTAATAGCATTACTCTAAATAATTGATGAGGGAATGTCATCTTAGAAAAACATACCTTATAATTTGCTCTTCTAATTACATCTTGAGATAATCCTAAACTACCTCCTATAACAAAAGTTATGTTAGAGTTACCCATGACCCCTTGAGTCTCAATAAATTTTGAGAACTCCTCTGAGGTCATTTGTTTAGCATTTAAATCCATTGCTACAACAAACATATTATCTTTTATCTTAGATAAGATAAGCTGTCCCTCTTTATCTTTAATCTGTAATTCTTCCTTTTCTGACGCATTATCAGGAGTTTTTTCATCAGGTAACTCTATAATATCAATTTTACAATACCTTGTTAATCTCTTAGAATACTCCTCAATTGCTTGTTTTAAATACTTTTCTTTTAATTTTCCTACAGATATAACCGTTATGTTCATTATTTTTCCTCCTAAGTTATCAATACTTTTCATAAACTTAACTTTTAATATTAATTCTTATATTTCAATTTTTATAACTATCAACGTCAATTATAGTAGTATCTGCTCCTATATAAGTATTTTTAGGAACTAATACTCTTAAAATATCATTTTTAAAAACAGCTCGTATATTGTGTTCATCTGCATTTTCTACATAATAGTCCTCTTCTATATCGCCACCAGATTGTATTACTGCCATTGCTATATTTTTATTATTAGTATAGAACATATTTCTTTTTACCTTAAGGGTTATATAATTATTATCATATTCCAAATCAATGTTCTCCTTTTTAACCCCTGGAAGATAACACTCTAAAGTATATGCTCTTTTATGCTCCTTAAAATTAATATTTACTGGCGACATATTATCTATTTCACTGATTAAATTATTCATAAACTCACTATTTATAATATTATCAACTATATCTTCTATAAATCCAAGATTGTTAGATACTGCATTCAATGTAGTTGAAAATATATATGGAAATATATTAAACATATAGTCCTCCATTCTAACAATTCTAACTACTTATAATTTATTTATAAACTTTACTATTTGACACTCTATTAAATATATTTTTAACTTAATCAGCAAAAAAAGAGCCTTGAAATCAAAGCTCTTTTAATTTAAAATTATTTTCCACAACACTTCTTGTATTTTTTACCGCTTCCACAAGGACAAGCATCATTTCTACCAACCTTGTTTTCGTTTCTTACGCTACAAGATTCTCTGTATGCTTTTTGAATTTCTTTTCTCTTTTCTTGTGAGAATATTGCATCCCATTGTGGTAACATATATAAGTATTCAGCCTTAGCTTCTAACATATTGAAGTATAATTTTTCTAAATTTATATCTAATACTATTTCATCAGTAGCTGTTAAAGCCTCTAAATCATAAGAATTATTTAAGCTATCGTTGATTCCATCAACAAATCCCATTATAAATTCTTCAGAAGTTTCATATTTCTTTGCAAAGTCAGCAATAGTAGTTTTTATAGATTCCTTACTATTAGCTAATAAATCTCTATATATAGCAGTTTCTATTTTAGTATACTCATTCCAGAAAGCTGCTTCTCCCTTTGTCTTAACATATTCCACGACCATATCTGTCCATTGTTTATATAAACTCATATCCATTTCTCCTCTTTCTTCTCTTACGGTTATATAAAAATTATACTAAATATTATGTACACTTTTCAATATATATTATTACATCATTTTTACTTCATATTTAGCTTGATTATTACAATAACTACATTTCTTTTCCTCAACTCCATTTATTACAGGAAAAGTTTCTTTTTCATTTATAACTTCATCCATTGCTTCGTCTATATGTTCTTCACATGCATATATTAATTCCATACTAATCACCTTCGATTCCTTAAAATTAAATTCTCTATAGAGTTATAATTTTGCTAGGATTATGCCTATTAGCCATACTTAAAAATACATCTGATCCTACCTCAATATTATTAGCAGTTAATATATCTTTTACTGTTAACTCTGCAAGATCTGGAGTATTATTAGTATTACTTAAATGTCCTAATATAATATTTTTTCCTAAACCATTTTTTAATATCTTAACAATAGCCTCTCCACAATCTTCATTAGATAAATGTCCGTAACTTTCCTTAATTCTTTGCTTTAAGCTATATGGATAAGGACCCATATCTAACATTTGTGGATTATAGTTACTCTCTATTAAAATAACTTCAGAATCTTTTATACTATCTTCAATCTCCCTAGTAAATGTTCCAAAATCAGTTGCAACACTTGCCATTTTTCCATCTAAATTAATAGTATATCCAACCGGAGCTGCAGCATCATGAGGAATGATAAAAGACTTTATATCCATATCTTTTATAGATACAACAGACCTTCTATCCATTACCTTTATATTATGCTCTTTTATCTTTCCAATAGTGCTTTCCATTGCAACCCATGTATCATGAGGAGCATATATAGGAATATCATATTTTCTTGATAAAACTCCTACACCCTTAATGTGATCTATATGTTCATGTGTTATAAAAATTCCATCTATCTCACTTGGATTTTGCCCAATGTGTTTTAATGCTTCATCTATTTTCTTTCCAGGTAATCCAGCATCTATTAATATTTTAGCTTTTTCAGATCCTACAAAAATACTATTTCCACTACTTCCACTATATAATGAGCAAAATTTCATTTAATATTCCCCCAAGTTTATTTTACTACTCTTCTTATGTCTGCTCCTAATGCTCTAAACTTATCTTCAATATGAGGATATCCTCTATCAATATGCTCAATTTCAGATATTTCAGTTTCTCCATTAGCAACTAATCCAGCTATAACCATTGCTGCTCCAGCTCTTAAATCTGTAGCTGCTACTTTTGCACCATTTAATGATCTAACACCATCTATTATAGCTGTTCTACCTTCAACTTTAATTTCAGCACCCATCTTCTTTAATTCATCTGTGTGCTTATGTCTATTTTCCCATATACTTTCAGCTATTAAACTTCTTCCTTCTGTAATACTTAATAAAGTTGACATAGGTTGCTGTACATCTGTTGGGAATCCTGGATAAGGTGCTGTTTTTACACTTACCCCTCTTAACGGTTTATCAACAGTTACTCTTACGCTGTCGTCACCCTCTTCAACTATCGCACCCATTTCAATAAGTTTTGCTGAAATTGATTCTAAGTGCTTTGGAATTACATTTTTTACAGTTATATCTCCTTTTGTAGCTGCAGCAGCTATCATAAATGTTCCTGCTTCTATTTGATCAGGTATAACACTGTAATTACATCCAACTAGCTTTTTAACACCTCTAACTCTTATAACATCTGTACCAGCACCTTTTACGTCTGCTCCCATAGTGTTTAAGAAGTTAGCAACGTCAACTACATGAGGTTCCTTTGCTACATTTTCTAATATAGTTGTTCCTTCAGCCATAGTTGCTGCAATCATAACATTTATTGTTGCGCCTACAGAAACTACATCAAAGAATATATTAGCTGCATGTAGCTCTTCTGCCTCAACGCTTACAGCTCCATGCTCTATTGTTACTTTAGCTCCTAAGGCTTCGAATCCCTTTATATGTTGATCTATAGGTCTTACCCCTATAGGACATCCGCCTGGTAATTCAACTCTAGCTTTTTTAAATCTAGTTAGTAAAGCACCAATGAAATAATATGATGCTCTCATTCTTCTTACATCTTCAGTACAAGCATTTACAGTTGTTATATCTGAAGCGTCTATTTCTAAAGTATTACTATTTATTTTACTTACTCTACATCCTAAACTAGTTAATATTCTTTCTAGGCAATGTACATCTTCTATATCTGGTATATTATCAATAATACATTTACCTTCAGCAGCTAAAATAGCTGCTGGCAAAATAGCAACAGCTGCATTTTTTGCTCCGTTAATTTCTACAGAACCTTGCAATACTTTGCCTCCATTAATAATTAATGTTTCCATCCTATTCACCCTTATCCAAATTTATATATATATTAATCTATCCTATAATATAAAAAATTATCCAATTTTTGTTTCATAAGGCAAATTTTCTTTGTTTGTCTTACAAATTTTTGGTCAACACTATTGATTATATCATAAAGTATGTATGAGTTAATAGCGTTTTTTTCTTCCAAAACTCCTTATTTTTTAAGTTTACCATAAGATATTGCTGAAATATACAAATTGTCAATTTAAGCTCATGTATGATATAATTTAATATAAACGTATTATACAAAATTTAACTTGTGAGGTTATAACATGAAATATTATTTGGTAGCATTATTTGATGATGTATCTTATAAAAATTTAAGCCCAATTCAAAGAAGTTTATCTAAAAAGTATAGAGCAAACAGAAACTCTCCAATTCCTTATATTCCTTTAGAGGTAATAGAGAATCCTAATATAGATAAACTTAATACTGTTATGGATAAAATTTTAAAACCATATAAAAACTTTAAAGTAGAGCTGTCATCAACTATAACTCTTTGCGACTCAAATAAAACTCTCAACTTAAAAATCGAAAAAATTGGATATATCAAAAAATTAGATCGACTGATTGGCGATAATCTTAAACTACATGGTTTTAATGTAAAAAATGATAATACTGATCTTCACCTTTCTCTAGCTAATATTAACTATATTAATAGAGATAATAAAAAGTTTGACACAGAAATTGAATATAAACCTAGTATTTCAACTTTAAAGGTTAATAGATTAGAACTTTGGAAAATATCCAATAATCGAAGAGAAACATTAATTCAAACATACCCTTTAAAAACAATTTAATAATTTTTTATATTAAAAAGAGCGCTATATTTTTTAGTTGCTCTTTTTTATATTGAGATTTGTAGCAATAGAATTTTAAACTTTATTTTTTTGTATTCGTTTACTCCACTTTTCAAGATTTAATTATTTCTGTAAAATATATTATATTAATCCTAGTAGACGGGGAGGACACTTATGAACATTTTACCAATTGTGGAATTACAAAAAGAAAAAAGGCATGAAATCTTAATTAATCAGAATCTCTCACAATATAAGCTTTGGGCGAGAAAGCATCTTGAACTGCAGGTTAAATTAAGTTCATTAGCAGAAGAAACTAAGTGTTATAAATACTGGATAGACGACGGCTTAAATTTAAGCAAAGAAACTGTGTTTATTAAGTATGCAGATTTTCTTGCACATGTAATTAATCTAGGTATTGATAAGCATTATATTGATAGTTACGAAGTAGTGCTTAGACCTAACGATTACTGCTTAAGCGATCAATTTTTAAACCTATATATCGATATAAACGACTTAATAATATCACCTTCTAATGATCACTTTTTCACTCTCCTTGAAGATGTATTAAGTTTAGGTATTACTTTAGGTTATTCAGAAGAAGAAATTTTTAATTCATTTATATATTAATTATTTAAAGCATTCAGATGATCCATAATAACATCTAATGCTTTTTTTATTCATATATTTAATTTATATTACATTAACAAAAAGCTCCTAATTCATATATTATAGTAATGTGAATAATTTTAGGAGTTTTTTATGTTTTCTTCAACTAAAAAACTAGATCCTAATCTTAAAAGTCTTTTAGCATCTAGTAGTATTAATGAATATAGAATTTTAATAAAATATAGAAACTTCCCAGATTCAATTTCTAAAAAAATAAACTCCTATCGGGGTACAGTTATAAGAAAAATTGAATCATGTAATATAATATGTGCTCAAGTAAAAGCTAAATCAATAGAGCTATTATTAGAATATCCAGAAATCCACTATATTTGTTTAGATCAATACCTTTCATTGTGTGGTATGAGTATCCCTACAGCTAACAAGGTTAGACTTTCAAATAAACTTTCTATATACGGCCGTGGCATTGGTGTTGGTGTTATTGATTCTGGTGTATATCCCCATGGAGATTTAACTTATCCCATTAATAGAATAAGTACATTTGTTGATTTAGTTAACGAACTCCCTTATCCTTATGATGATAACGGACATGGAACATGTACATGTGGAATAATTGCTGGTAATGGACTAGCTTCAAATAAAATATATACTGGTGTTGCCCCAGAAGCTAATATTCATTGCTTCAAGGCATTTGATAAATTAGGAAAAGGCTATGTTTCTGATGTTTTATTTTCATTAGAAGATTTAATTAATAGTAGTGAAAAATATAACATTAAAGTTATCTGTTTACCCTTCGAAACCCTTTATTATAATAAGTTTATTTTTACACAATTTGATACTCTATTTAAAAAAGCACGACTTCACTCCATAGTTTGTGTACTACCCAGTGGTAGCAATAAAAATATAGATGGATCTATCACAGGAATTGCTTTAAGTACTAATTGTATTACTGTTTCAGGTATAGATACAACTTCACCTGAAATAAAATCTTACTCCTATTCATCTTGTGGTGCAATAAAAAAGGATAAGAAACCTGATTTCTGTGCTGCATGTGTTGATATAATGTCTTTAAACTCTAATACCTCTTATATATCATATAAAAACAATACTAAAATGCATGCACCTAAATTAAATACTTCATATAAGAGCTTTACCGGTACATCTATATCTGCCGCATATGTATCCGGTCTATGTGCTCTTTTATTTGAGCAACATCCTGAATTTACATTCAATGATATTTTATCTTTATTAAAGATAGCTTCAACGCCCTTAGATATACCTAAAAATCAACAAGGTGAAGGCAAAATAGATATAAATAAAGTTTTACAGCAATAAAAGAAACACCATTAATGGTGTTTCTTTTATTGTTGTATATATTTAACTGGATCTACTGGCTGATTATCAACTCTAAGTTCAAAATGCAAATGTGGTCCTGTACTATTTCCTGTACTTCCAATAGCACCTATAATATCATCTTTCTTTACCATATCACCAACATTAACATATATCTCATTTAAATGTGCATAATATGTTTTCATATTATTTCCGTGTTGTATTACTATTAGGTTTCCATATCCACCATTATTATATCCAGCCTTAATCACCTTTCCATCTAAAGATGCATTTACGCTTGCTCCTAAATTTTTAGCTATATCTATTCCCTTATGAACTGATTTTCCTCTAACTTCTCCGAAATAGGAAGTTAAATATCCACCTTTACTTGGATTAGATAAAAATGCTATTCCATCATAATATGGATTCTTAGTACCTATTTTTACTACGGTATTAACAGCTGGTTGAATAGTTTGTTTACTTACTACTTTCTCTTGACTTTTATTTAATCCATCATAAATTATCTCTTTATGAACTAAACTCATTCCCCTTACCCCTTGAACAGTCTCGGTTTCCCCTATATATAAATCACTACATTCCTCTGTTACTATTTCTGGTTCAATAACTTCAGATTCTGTTGAACCTATTCTAAAATTTAAACCTAATAAACTTTCATTTATCACAGACGCATCATATATCTCTTTTGCCACCTCACCACTTAATTTTAAAGTTGATAGTCTATTTTTTTCTATATCTGAATTAATTGTTCCCATAACCTGTATTTCTGTGATATTATTAACATCAATCCCCAGTTCATTTATATAAGAATTGCATATATCTTCTAACATTGAGTACTTATCTTCAATTAAAGATGTAAATCCAACAGTATTATCTGATAACCTTATTGAATGTCCTTTTAAATTAATCGTAATAGCATTGCTCATATTATAATTAAATACATTAACTGTACTTAATTTTTCATCAGAAGTTAAACTTTCTATACTCTTTTCACTAACTACCTTATCATCTATGATTAACTCATTTTCTTTTAATCTAGTTATATTTAAGTCTGAATAAACATTATTATATGGTACTATAAAAATCAAAGTTATAAAAATAACTACTGAAACTATTTTTAACATTCTCGGCCATATACTTATGTTATTCTGCCCATTCACGTCCATTCTCTCGTTTTCCTCCTACTCCTATTTTTTAATCACATCAATTAATGTGCCCCAATTTAGCTATATTATACATATTTATTATTAAATTGTTATGTTGAGGGTTAAGGAAGCCTTTGTTATAATTAATTTACATGTATAGTATTAAAAAATTTTTCTAATACTTAAAGTTGTTTACGTTAGTTAGCTTCGATTTGCTAAATAAAAATTTAGAATCTAACTTAAGAAAGGTCGAAAAATAATATGAGCACTTTTATGCTAAAAAATAATTCATTAAACTTTACTCCAGTAAGCAATGTATTTATTGAAAAATATATGCCAAAAGCTCGTGGAGAATTTATCAAGGTTTATTTATTGATGCTTAAATATAGCAATTCTGGAGAGATGGGAGTAAGTTCTTCAATTTTAGCATCATCTCTAAACCTATTGGAATCAGATATATTAAATGCCTTAAATTATTGGAATGATGAAGGTGTATTAAAGTTTATTCCAATAGATAAAATGGGAAACTATAATATAGAGTTTGTAAACTTAGTAGAAGATTCAAATATAAAAAATAAAGAAGTAAATTTATTAGAAGCATTAAATAAAACATCTACTAAGGATATGCTTAATGATATTGAAAGATTATTAGGCAGACCTCTATCCCCTAAAGAAATGACAACTTATCTAGGTTGGCAAGAAGAATTTAATTTTTCTTCAGAACTAATACTAATTTTACTTGAATATTGTGTTTCAAAGGGTAAAAGTGATTATAGATATATTGAAAAAGTTGCTATTGCTTGGCACAATATGAATATCACAACTATTGATGATGCACAAAATTATATAAAGAAAACTGAAGATAAATGGGTTAAAATTCGTCATATATTAAACTATTTAGGAATTAAAAATCCTGATTTAATGAAACCTCAAGAAGAAATGTTAGAAAAGTGGATTGTTGATTATGCCTTTCCTCTAGAAGTAATAGAAAAAGCTTGCAATATTTGTTTTCAACGTTTAAACAGATCTGACTTTAAATATATAGATGGTATTTTGTCTAGTTGGAACAAAAGCAAGTTAAAAACACTAGATGATATAGAGAAAAAAGAAGCTAGCTATAAAAATAATCAATCAAATAGAAACTTTACTTCTAAACAACCAGAAGTTAATCCACTTAAATTTAATAACTTTGAAGCTCGTGAATATGATTATGACTCATTAGAAAAGAAATTGTTAGGATGGGATAAAGATGATTAAAGGCTATCAAGCAGAGCTTATGGATATGTATGAAAAAACTCGTACAGAAGAAAGCCGTAAACTAACTCAAAGACGCGAAGAAATAAAAAATAAATACCCTGAAATATTAGAAATAGATACTACAATACAAAAACTGTGTTTGAACTTATCTATGGCTGCTTTAAAGGGAATTAATGATCCTAAAGAATTAGATAATATCAAAGATGAAATCACTGATTTAAGAGCAAAGAAATATGAAATGTTAGTATCTCATGGATATAGCCCTGAATACTTGAACCTACATTATAATTGTCCTAAATGTAAAGATACAGGTTTTATAGGAATTGAAAAATGTTCTTGTTTTAAATCAAAATTAGTTAAGCTTTATTATAAAGATTCAGAATTAGAGGAAGCTGTTAAGACTAATAATTTTAAAAACTTTAATATAAATTTATATCCTAATCATAAATTAAATGATGAAAGATATACTCCAAGAAAAAATATTGAAGATATTTTAGAATATATAACTGGAGAGTATCTACCTACATTTAAAAACAGCAATACTAATCTTTTATTTTACGGTAATTCTGGAACTGGTAAAACATTTTTATCTTGGTGTATTGCAAAAGAATTATTAGATAGAGGTTTTTTAGTTGTTTATAAAACTGCAGACGATCTTTTAAGAGCACTAAGAGATATAAAGTTTAATAATGATGCTGATTTAGAAAATTTACTTATTAATTGTGATTTGTTAATAATAGATGACTTAGGCTCAGAACAAATAACAGACTTTTCATCTTCTGAGTTATTTACATTAATAAATAAGAAGATATTAAAGAATAAAAAAATGCTTATTTCTACTAATCTTACATTACCACTAATCTCAAAAAGATATAGTGAAAGAATTTCTTCAAGAATAATTGGAGACTTTAAATTGTTTAAATTTTTTGCAGAAGATATTAGAATACAACTTAATTTAAAAAGGCAAAGATAAAATAGATAAGTTCATTAAGATGTCGGCGTAAGCCGACTTTTTTATTTATATTTTATTAATATAATTTTATATAACAAAAAAACTCCACTTTTGTGGAGTTTTTGGAGCTTTCTGTGGGACTCGAACCCACAACCTGCTGATTACAAGTCAGCTGCTCTGCCAATTGAGCCAAGAAAGCAAATTAAAGTGGCGACTCAGAAGGGGCTCGAACCCTCGACCTCCGGCGTGACAGGCCGGCACTCTAACCAACTGAGCTACTGAGCCGTATATATGGTGGAAACAACAGGGATCGAACCTGTGACCCTCTGCTTGTAAGGCAGATGCTCTCCCAGCTGAGCTATGCTTCCAAATATAATGGTGACCCCTAGGGGAATCGAACCCCTGTTACCACCGTGAAAGGGTGGTGTCTTGACCGCTTGACCAAGGGGCCTAGGTTTTTTCTTTTCTGCTGCGCTCTCCCGAGCACATTACCTATGATACCTAAAAATATATATAGTGTCAACACTTTTTTTAAAATTTTTTTATATATTTTTTATTATGTTTTTTCATATCCCTCTAAACCAGCATTTTTACTGGGTTTTCGGGCTTTTTAATTTTTTCTATTGCTTCCCCATATCTTGATAATATATCTTCTTTTTCTTTAATTTCTTTATTTATTTTTTTAATTTCGAATGCACAAATTTCTAAAAATTCTTCTTTTAGTATCTCATCAATATCTATATTAAATCCACTTTTTTTAAAATTTTGTCCACTAGCAGTTATTTTTATAGGCATAACATCATTAATTACACATAAAATTTCTTTTTCCCATATACCTCTTTTATTTACTACATATTTATCTCTTAATAAATTTAAGCTTTTGAAATCAATTTTTAATTCATTTTCTATTGTATCTAAAATTCCCTTATATAATGCAACTGATATTCCCCTATTTAATTTAATCTTTAAAAAATCATTATATTTAATTAAAAATTCATCAACTTCACTTTCTGTAATAAATTCTACTTCTACTTTATCAAAAACCTTTATTCCCTTTTCACCTGGATAGTTAACTACTACTTGATCATAATTCATTCTTCTCAATTTTAATTCCTTTTGATAATCTTCAGAATTAGAATTAATTATTTTAACTTTCATTACTCTCATCTCCTTAATAGTATTCCTTAATAGTATTTCTTAATTTTATTACTTATATTACTAAGCCAAAATTATATAATTTTTATTGCACAACATAATTCTAAATATTAAGATATACTTAATTGAAAAATATTGCGCACCACATGGAAGCAAAAAATGAAATATTTATTTTCCGAGAACGGTGAAATTTTCGCCTAGAATTTATATCTTTGTTCCATTGAACTTGCTAAA
>UQQU01000087.1 GCA_900543325.1 uncultured Clostridium sp.
ATTTTAATTTGCTTTTTTCTTAAGAAATTTTACCAAAATAATTTGCCGTATAACACTCTTAGTTAATGGATTGTTATTATTTTCACTTTTATTAACCCATCTAAGATTTTCAACTACGTTATTATTTCTGATTGTGTTAATATGGTCTACTTCAGGCTTGTTTTCAGGATTAGGAATAAAAGCCATTGCAACTAATCTATGAACTAAATAACAGTTTGGTAGTCCATCTTTGCTAAGCGAAACTTTTTCATATCCATCTTTATCTTGTGTACTCTTTTTATATTTACCTTTTAAAAATCGTCCATTGTTAGAAATTCTATCTAAACTCTTAACTCTTCCTAAATTACTTACTTGATATAGTCCTTCATATCCAACTATATCTTTCCAAATCTCATTTATCATTTGTTATCAACATCCTTTCTTATTTTTAAGCAATAAAAAAGAACGTTGACGATAACAAGGCTTACACTCCTATGTTATCCACGTTCTATAAAAAATCTCTATAAGGGAATTTTGTATAAGAAGCTCTCCCATCCCGTCCTCTACTCCCTTCCCATATTTAAATCAAACCTTATCGGGGGTATCTAAAAAATTTTCATTTAATAATTTATATTCTCCAGTTTCCTTTTCTTTCTTCAAATCTTCAATGAACTTATCCAATTTTTCTTTTGAATTAATATTGAGCTTATGTATAAGCTTGTGATAATGAGAACTGATTGGAATAAGATTATCAATGTCTAATCTTTTCTCCCAAGCTTCACCAATGTACTCAATATGGTGTACACTCGAAGCCACTGCAATTTCTCCTATTTGCTCTGCTACATAACACTTATACCTAGCCTTAACAAGTACAGATAATCTAATAGTTTGCCACGCTCTACTACTATAGAACTTATTCTCTCTAGCAGTTTTATCACTTTGATTTTCTCTTTTAGCTTTATAATTTACTTTTGTTTTAGGTTTACTTGGACAAATATGATTTCTCATATCTACACTTTCCCTACACCACTTACAAAATTTATACATATAATCACCTAAACAACCATATTCAAAGCCAATAGTAATGCTATAAAACTAACTATCTTTTTCTCATAATTTGTAATTGCTCTTGTTACAAATCCATATTTATTCATACTTTTTCTTCTCTCCTTTTGAATATAATAAGAGAGCCATAGGTAATACCCATAGCTCATAAACAAAGGAGTAACTTTTTTCCTGAGTGCCATTCTGTTATGATTAAGGAATAGCAGTAATATAAAAAGAGTACCTATATAAAATACAGATACTCAATTAAGCAACTTTTTCATTTAATCCATAGTGCTCTAATGTAAACTCTAAAGCTAATCTATTAGCCTGACCATGTGACTTTGTGATTTTATAAGCTCTAATGAACTCTTCAATAAAATAGCGTCTACATTCAAGCAAATCTATTGTAATTTGATTTTGATAAGATTTTAAATCATCTTTTCCAATCTTAATCTTTTCACCAGTAATGATAATTCCCATAGCAGTATTAGCCATACCAGCCATTATCATAGGTTTACCACCTAGCTTATGAAGTCTATCTCTATCTATCTTTTCAAGCTCAGTATCTTCTATGATAAACTTATGAGCCTTTGCTGATACTAATAGTTCATTTACAAACTTCATAAATTCAAACCATTTATCAATAGCTTCTTTACCTTTTCTATTTGTAGGCTTAAATTGGGTTAATACCACTGGAACGACTTCTAACTTAAGGCACTCAATTTCTTTTTCAACTTTAGCTCTACCTTGTTTTACTAGTACCACTAAAGTTTCGTGGTACTCTTTTTGATTAATCCCATCTAAGAATTTATCCATCTTGTTTTTTTCATCAGTCCAAGTACCATCTTCCTTGACTCTTCCCAATGCTTCAAACATATCTTTTAGTACCATATATTCATTGTTGATAATTCTAACTTCACTTCCTAAGAAGTTTTTAATTTCTACTTTGTTCATCTTTTTGTCCTTTCTATTTCACCAACCACTCTAGTAGGTTGACCACTTATTTGTATGCTAATAAAAGCACCAACAAACAAACATTTCACCTTTCTAGGAAGAAAGGACTAATAACTAACCTAGAAGGTATAGTTTGTTTGTTTATTGCTACTTTTAATAGCATGATGTCGATACGTAAACTTTCTGTATCACTTTGATAAATTCATACCCACCATTTTGTCGGATATGAAGTCGATAGTCAGCTTCTATAAATAGGTCTACTCAATTTTGTGCATACTCCATATTAGATATAAAAAAGACTAGAACATTTCGCTCTAGCCTTAGTTTCTATTGTTATCTCTCTGTATAACATTAATAGAAAAAATCATCAGCCTTCAGAACTTACCTGAAGATTCTTCACTGATAAAGGAGCAATGGCTGGTACTTATCCAGCAAATCACTCTTATATATACTTTATACAACTAACTATATCTCACGACATTGTTAGCTCTATGAATTATACAAACTTAAATGTATACCCTTTATGAGTTTTTCTTAAACCATTAGCTACTTTTGAAACATGATGATAATCAAAATTATCATTGGCAGTATCACAAATATTTTCATATACTTTGATTAAAATACCATCACTATATGATGCTACTCTTTTCATTTTGTTCTCATTAGCTTCTCGTAAGTTTTTCTTATACTTAGTCATTCTTTAACACCACTTCATAACTATCTTTTTTAAGTAAGTTATATAAGTTAAGAACTAAGTAATTTCTAACCTCAATTTCTATCCCATCCTCTTCCAATTCTTCATTACTCAAATTAGTAAGATGGTTTATAAAATCAACAATAATCTTAGGATTAACTTCAATTTTATAATTATCAAGCTTAGTAGCAACTAAACATCCATTAATATTTCTAATTTTCTTTAATTCTTTTAATATTGTTTTATCCATGACATAATACTCTCCTTTAAAAATTAAATTGAAAATGGAGCTTTTTGATAAACCAGTAAGCTCTAAACTGGTACTTTGCAAATGCAAATTCAACACTATTTAATTTTTAGGAGTTCTGAAATAAACACGCTTTAACAAAAGAAAAAATA
This sequence comes from uncultured Clostridium sp., assembly GCA_900543325.1. Classification (GTDB taxonomy): domain Bacteria; phylum Bacillota; class Clostridia; order Clostridiales; family Clostridiaceae; genus Clostridium. Next base: position 3,074 of record UQQU01000087.1, read on the forward strand.
GATGTGTTGCCTTGGAGGTCTAGCTTTTCACATCCTTTTCTTCTATCCCCAACACTGGGATATATATTATTTATAAAATAGTCTTAAGACTATCCTATTTCTATGAATTTTAAGCCTTTATAATGATTTCTTTCACCTGATAACACTCTTGTAATTACATATACATCTTTGATACCTAAACTCTTCTTTATATGAGTCTTGTCAAAGTAGTAAACTTCATCTTCAGTTGCAATATCTATGCTCTTATACTTGTACACAATTTCAAAATTGTATTTTTTACAAATATCATTTGCATAGCATATTATCTTAGTTACTAATCCCATGAAAGAATCATTATCTATTGTACCTCTGTATAACTCAACAAGTTCATTAGAACCAATTTTAGAATATTCATCTACTAAATATTCCTCTAATTCTCTAAACTTATCTATCAGTTTAATAACACCATCTGCAGTTTCACTTCCATTACAAACCTGATAAATAGAATAAGCAATTGCATAAGCTCTAGCTTCTCTTCTACTCATGTTTTGAATATCTAACCCTGAAGCTTCTATTCCTTTTCTTATTGATACTTTAAGAGCTTGTATCTTTGCATCATAAGCACTTTTACTCATATCATTTCTGTCACCTTCAAACAGAAAATCTACGTTATTCTGCTTTATATCTTTAGTTATTAAATCTGTTTCATATATAAATACACCTAATGGAGTATTTATCTTAGTTTTCTTTGGCATCATCTTTTTCATTTTGTTATGTAACAAATTCTCTAGTAGTTTTGATGCATCATCACCATCTACATCAGTTTCGTACTCACTAAGATATTTTGTTGTATAATACCCTTCTGTTTCATCATTAGGCTTTCTATACTTAACTGATGTAAGCATATAAATATCATATCTTGCAAGTTTACAAGCACATTGATAAAATCTTTGAACTATTGGTTTACTCATATCAAAATCTTCATCTAAAATTTCTTTAAGTTCTTTATCATTAAAATATTCTGAAGCTCTTATTATGCTTAATATTATAGTTTGCTTTAAATCATCCACTGTAAGTAGACCATTCTCACTTTCTAAAGCATAACTAATTCGCTTTGTCATACTATTCATAAACTGGTTATATTTAAATCTTATTGTTATACCAAAAGTTCCATTCATTGGTTGTTCTTCCCTAATAAAATCAATTAGATTATCTATTATTTTTTTTACTATTTCTTTCTTATCCATTGAACTTCCTCCGTTTTATCTTTTGTAAAATGAAAAAAGAGCCAGTATCTCTACCAGCTCTAAGTTGACCGTTCAATGATTCGACCTTGTATCATCACAAGGGATTTTATATCCCATTTTTAGTCTTATATCATTTTTATTATGGCAAATAAAGACTTGATGATAACTATATGTCAAGAATTATAGGATTCATCATATAAGACTAAAAATCAAATATAAAGAGATTGAGGGACTAGAATTAACCCCTCTGTGTTTTAAATTATGAAGTTAAAAACTTTAAAATGAACAATTTTAACAGTTTTCAAAGAGAGTGTTCTCTCTCGCTGCCAAGCCACGAAGTGGCGACACCTTCCTATTGCTTCTTATTGAATTCTAAAAATAGACAAAAAAAATAATGGGTAGATATTACTAAAATTATCTACCCAAAAAACACACTGCTCCATAGTTTTTTTGTTTATATGTGCATTTTTATGGAATTACTATATAGACTATATAGACTTTCCAAGAAATTGGACACCTTATAATAAATCAACTGAATCAATTCTTCTAATATCAAAATTTTTTCCTCTTTATCTAATAGATACTACTAAAACTTATAGATTATTGGAGCTTGAAAACTGCGTTTTCAACCTCTCAGCAATAATTTTAAAAATTATAAGGTTCGCTCACTACGTTTCGCTTACCTTAAATTTATAAAAATTTTGCTGGTGATTTAATAATTGATTAAAATAAAAAATTGTCACCTTATAATATTAGAAACTATTTAATATATATTAAGGTTTCTGTGATTATAAGGTGACAAAAATTATTTACTTCTTAAAATTCTATCTATTAACTCGATATCTTCAACAAAACTACTATATGAAAGTGCAACATCTACTCTTTTATCTTCTATGCGTAATTCTTCCTCTGTAAATAAAGGTTCTCCAAATTTCAAATTTTCTTTAGATTGCTTACATAAAATTTTCATTCTTGCTATATCGTGATTTTTTTCGAAATGTTTTCTTGCTAAATCAATTATTCCTTTATGTGTAGCTTCAAACAATTCTCTAGTTTTATTATCACTTAATTTATCTTCTACTCCCCACTTTATTGTATTTGTAGTATAGATTATCTTAAATGCTTTTCTGTAATTTATTAAATTTAACTCACTATCTTCTAAGTTTATCTTTTTTATAACCTTATTCTTAAACTCATTATATTTTCCCACTAATACTATTTTGCTTAAGCTTGAGTAACCCATTTCTTTCATAATAAATGCTTCTGCTTCTAATAATATCTTTGCTTCTTTATCTGTTATTTCTCTTTCTTTACTATTATTATACTTTATCATAGTAACTTCGCTTGATTTTATATATCTTTTATCGTTCATCCTTTTAAGTCCACTATTTAAAGCACCTCTTAAAACTGAATAATAGTTGTTGTGATAATATTTTATAACATTTCTATTAATAGTTATTCCTTCTGTGGCAAATAAATAATCTTTGTTACTATAGCTAATACTATATTCTTCTGAAATTAATGTAGCTAATGTCATTAATTCATTAACACCATAATAAACAATATCATCATTTCCTTGTAATGCTCTATTGTGAAGAATAGATAATAATATATCTTCAACTATATCTACATATTTTCCAGCCTTTTCTCTTATTTTTTCTGCTGGCTCTTCATATACTCTATGTATGATAAAAGTTGCTTTTTCTCCCTTTTCCCACTCACAATGATTACCTAAACTTTCAATTTGAAGTATCTTTCCTTTTCCACTCTTCTTTTCCCAATCCATCATTTCACATAATTGTGCATACTTAAAAGTTCCAGTTTTTAATTTAATCATAAATAATTTCTCCTTTTCTTTTGTAATTTTATTTTCTGAGTCTTTTAATCCTAACTCGAACCTTCAAAATCAATGAAGGCTGAATCAAGATTAATCCATTTATATTTCAAAACTATTAATCCGAAATCTACCCTTTAAAAAGTAAAAAAGAGCTGATATTTTTTTTATATCAACTCTTTCTCTTTTAAACTTCTATTCCTCTGATTCTCACATTATAGCTCTTAGCAGTTTCTTTTACTTCATCTAGTATTAATTTTGCACCAACTAGAGCATATAAGTTAACTCCATTGTTAGCTCCTGATACATAAACTTTACCTACTATTTCACCAGTAGAAGCAAATACAAATATATCAGCATTGTCAGCAACTTTTAAAGTTATGTAATCTTGTAAGTTAACCACTACATCTTTAGAGAATCCAAATTTAAACTCTATGTTTTGAGATTGTATATCTTTCTTAGATTCAAATCTCTTAAGTTCTTTATCTCCAATATTTACTTCTTTTAGTTTTTTCTTGCTTACTTCATATTTTACTCCAAGAATTTCTACACCTTCTTCATTGTAAGTTTCAACTAGAGCTTCATATTCAGGATATTCTATAGAAAGCATAGCTTGAACATATTTGAAATAGAAATCAAATATAAATCTTTGTAATCCTTCAGTGTTCTTATTCATCATTCTGAATAGAGCAACACATACTTCTTCACCAGTGAACTTATTAGCTACTTCAATAGCTACTCTTTCAGCTCTGTAGCACATTGTTTTAGTCATAAGTGTTCTTATGTCATCATTGTATCTTAAAGCTCTTACAGGCTTTCCTGAAGCATCTAGCATAGCTTTATTTGTTTCTATATAGTCACCTAGTTCTTCATTGTATTCTTGAACCATAACTATATATTTTTTATCTCTTTCTTTTCTTTGCTTATTATAATCATTGAAGCTATTCTCTATTATAGTTTGTACTTCTTCTACAACTACTTCATTAACATCATAAGTATTTGATACTTTAAATAGCTCTTTGAATATGTCACCATTTCTCCAGCTTGAGTTGTTTTTGTAATATTCAACTCTTGCTAAAATTCCTTTCCAGTTCTCGTTGCTGAACTCACTCCATTTAGCATAGCTTTCTAGAACTGATTCTCCTACTCTGTTTAATGTAAATTCATTAATATCTTTTTCAGGTAAGAACTTGAAGTAGTAAGGCTTCTTGAAGTTCTTTTTAAGGTCTTTGATGTAATCTAAATCAGGTAATATTCCAGTCTTAGGTGCATCAATAGCAACCATTGAAATTTCAACTGTTCTATATATTGCTTCTTCTACTTCATAGAATTGATTAGCTACAACTTCTTTAACTATTTCTCTTGATAAGTTCATAGTTCTTTGTTGTTGTCCAAACCAGTTCCAAAACTCTTTCTTTTGTCCTTCAGTTGGTAAAGTGTTTTTGAAGCAATTTTTATATGTTACATTCTTACCATCAACATAAACTCCTAAATCTTGAGCTTGATTACTTATACAAGCATTTAAGATAGCTACTTCACCAATGATGTTACCCATGTAAGCAGTATTAGCAAAAGTTCTAGTAGACCAATTATAAGTAGCTTCTCCTAAGTTTCCTTTGTTTTCTTCAGTTCCTATGAAGTGAAGTCCATCTTTAGGAGCTATAATTGATTCTATTAATAAAGGATTAGAGCTTGTAAAGATTGTATCTGTATCAAAATCAGCTCCTGATAAGATTTTTGCTCTTATATCTTTAGCATTGAATACACAAAGCTCTTTTGTCCAGTGTCCACAATATCTGTTGTATAGTGAATCTTCTACAAAGTCCATAGCTCCAACTTCACTGAATGATGCTATTGGGAATCTACAAGCTAATACTTTTTTATCTTCAGTGTTACACCAAAACTCATTAGCTTCTAAAGTATCATTTATTTCTCTATTCATAGCATAATTTAATATTCCTAATGGAGCATTAACAATAGTTTTAAAGTCACCTTTAACATAGAATTTACCTGAACATAATTCTTTTACACTTCTTTCAACCATGTTAGCTAAGGTTCTTCTAACCCAAGGCAATCTATAGAATCTATCGAAGTCAGCTCTTAATAATAAAGATAATCTATCTGCTATTTCTACTTCTTCATCTTCTTCGCTTTCTATAGCTCCTAAGAAGTGATATATGTAATTTTCATCACCTTTTAATACTCCACTTAATATGTTATAAGTTTCTTTAGTAAGTTCGTTGTAATCTTCAGCATTAAGTCCAAGTTGGCATAATAATTGATAGCTTGTTTTCTTATACTCTGCTGGTTCTTTCTTTGAAGCCTTAGTTACAAAAAGAGCATCCATGATATTTTTAAGAGCTTCAGGTCTTTTAGCTTCATATTCTTCTAAGCTAATCTTACTTGCCCATTTACACATTGAAGGATTAACTATTATAGTGTTGTTGTCTACTTTAATCCAGTTACCATACATATCTCTAGCCTCAATAACTCCGTTTACTTTTCTTAAAGTTTCTGTGTCACCTTTGTACATATCATTGAAATACTTAACAAAATCTATTGATACTAATAAACCTTTAAGAGCTAATTTGATACTTCTAACTCCTAAGAAGCAAGGCTCATAACCTAATTTAAGTTCCTTAGCTACTCTTTTCATAAGAGCTGGTGATGCAATACCACAACCATCTGCAAATACTGAGTCATGCTCATACCCTTCTTTTACAACTAATTGTCCATTTTCAAAAGTTTTGATACTTTGAATTGTTTTATATTCAACTTCAGGAAGAACTAAGTAGTTAGGCTTTATGCTTGTGTGATAGCTTGAGCTTAAGAATAAGCTTAATCTTGCAGTTACATCTTTATTAACGTTAACTCCAGTTTTTCCTTCTAAAGAATCTAACCAGCCACAAGATACTATTGATTCATATTGCTTAACAATTCCTACTACATCTTCTCTAACATAAAGAGCTTTTAAATTTTTCATGTCTGAAGGACTTGAAAGATAGAAATAATATCTATTTCCGTTAAAAGTTAATGGCAAGTCTTTTAACTTTAAAGCTTCTTGTTTACTGCTGAATTGAACCTTTACCATCCAGTCAATTCTTTCTACTTCTTCAATGTTTAATCCTAGTCCTTCAAACATCATTAATAACATTGGGTTTTCATTGATTATTATTTCTTTTGCTTCAATATCATACTTTCCAAAAGCTCCTACTTTTACTTCCACTTCTGCCATTTCAAATCTTCTTAACTTTTTCATAATTAAATACCTCTTTCTTTCTTCTAAATTTTTTTGTTTTTTACTTATTAGATTCTTGGATAGCTTTTTTTATCATTAACTCAATTACCTTAGACATATTTTGTCCGTTAGCTTCACAAGTTTCCTTAAATTTCTTTTTTAAGTTTTCATCCAATCTGATTGTTAATACTGAGTTTTTGTTCATAAAATTTCTCCTTTCTATTTTTGTATATACTTGTATATACAAACTGGTTAAAAAAAATATTGTTTAAAAAATACCCCTTCACTATACATTGTGAAAAAACACCAACAATTCGGGGAATTAAAAATATTTTCGAGATATTAATCCGTTAACAGTAATTCAAAACGTAAAAAAGCTGATGATTTCTCACCAACTTTTTAAAATAAAAAATGGATTTTATTGCATAAAAAAAGAAGGTTATACAATAATAACCTTCGATTTCTAATATATTGTTTCTTCTAAATCATCATAGCTTAGTTCCATCATATATGTAACTTGTACATTTATTTTCTTTATAGCTCCAGCAACTATAGCAGTAAGAATTTCTCTTTTATCAATATCATTTATAAATTCAGTTGATAGTAGAAAGTTCTTGTTGTTACTAACATTAATAATCTCAAAGGTGTGCATATCATTCTCACCTTCTTCTACTAAAAATATATTTACAGTTTGCTTTGGTAAGTCAACTATGTTATTAATACTTTCAATAACATCTGCTTCTAATATCTCTTCTATATCCATACATAATTTACTTTCAAAAAATACTTTTAAATCTAGGCTACCAGTTGTAAAGCTTGTTTCAGGATATAAATATAAATCATCACTTAGTTTAAGTATTCCATATTGTTGATAAGCTTTATCTTCAATCTCTTTTCTCTCTTTGTTTTTATAACTTTGTAAATCAATTATTTTACTCATATGCTATTTCTCCCAATCTTTTTACTTTTCTACATTATACCATATTGGTACATATAAAAAAGAACTGAAATCTTCAGCTCTTTCAATAGTTAAAACATACTCACAATATCCGAACTAATTGGTATTTCTTGCACCTTTTCGCTCTCTTTTTCTTCAGGTATATTATCAACCTTTTCACACCTATCTGCACCTTTTGAATCTATTTCTTCTACTGGATTAAGATTTAAATTGTAGCTATTGGTTGCAATTCGGTACAAAACATCTTTAATAGTATCACTTTCACTATAGGAGCTGGATAGGTAATCTAAAATCACCTTATCCTTGTCCTTTTTTTCATTAAGAGTTATATATATCCTTCTACTCATAACTACCTCCACACCTGCTTACACAAATTAGAAGCTCCAATAACATTGCTATAAAGTGCATCTTCATGTATCTTACAAGGAGTGTTACTTCTTATGTAATCTTCCAATAGAAGTGAACCTCCACCAGTAAAGTGAACTGTATAGTTCTTGATGTTAACTTGTCCTTTTGTATAGTTTAAAATCTCCTTAAGGAAATCTAAGTACATATCATGAGATACTTTGATTCTTCCTCTCTTTATTAACCTCTCAATATCTTCTTCAACATAATCTTCACCTTTGCTATTCTCCAGCTCCTTTACTTTTGAATAGAAGTCATATGTTCCAATCTTATTAGTGAAGCTCTTCTCTATTTTACCTTCTATGAAACTTGCATAGTTTACCGTTCTGCTTCCTATATCAATTATAAGAACATCATCATTTTCAGTATTATCTAATGAATAATAACTAACATATCCTTCAGGAAGTATTGCTACATTATGAATAAACACTTTTCTAGTTGAATCTTTAACCTTAAAATCAAAACTCTTGCCTTTAAGTTCTTGAATCATTCTTTCCTTTTTCGGTAATTGATTTACTGGTAACAACAAACATAGATTTATATTTGTATCTGTAGTAGCCTTACTTATTGCATATAGTAATATAGGCATATAATTCTTATCTACCTTTGAAAACTCCCTCTCTAATTGCCCTATTGTTATGTAAGTAGTAGTTCCATTGAACTCAATCCTCTCAAACATTTCACCATTAGGATTGAAAGCAGTAGATATTTTACTACTGAACATTCCTTTATTTTCTCCTAAGTATTTTGTATTATAATTTCCTAAATCAACTATTACATTTTTCATATTTTTACTCTCCTTTTCTTCCATCTTTTTTTAATGTCTTTACTGTAAACCACTCTATCTCCCAAGCAGATAAGTTCTTAAGTAAAAATTCTTCTAATTCTACATCTAATTTTTTATTCATTTTAATCTCTCCCTAGTATCCTGAATTTTATATTTAAATTACTCTTTCCAGTAAAGTGTTTTGAACATTTTCAAACCATCAAACGTTATATTTTCCTTTCCAACTGCATCAGCATAAGCCAACAAACAAAAAATACTCATAAAAATCTCCTTTGTATAGTTTTTTTAATTTTAAGTTTTTTCTTTTCTTGTAAAGATATGATTTATATTTAATTGAAAACTGAAAACTCATAGGATTGAGTGTTTTCAACAAATCTACTTGAATTGAACAGTGTCATAAATGCCACTCACAAGATTTATTATATATTATCAGTGTCATAAATGCAACCATTATTTAAAAAAATTTTTAGGCTATGTTAGCTAACTTTGTGATTAATTATATCTAAAATAGGCTATAAT
>UQQU01000088.1 GCA_900543325.1 uncultured Clostridium sp.
ACCTTGATATATAAAGAATTTAAAAGAAAAGTAGTGTAAAAAACTTTACACTAACGGAAGAATAAGGAGGGCTATATTATGAGTAAGGATGCTAAAAAGAATGCATGGCTAAAATATGATGAAAATGGAAAACAAGAGGTTTTTAATTTTTGTGAAGGATATAAAAATTACCTTTCAGTTGGAAAAACAGAAAGAGAATGTATCCATGAAGCTATAAGATTAGCAGAAGAAAAGGGTTATAGAAATTTAAATGAAATAATAAAAAATAATGAAACTTTAAAAGTTGGGGATAAAGTTTATTCTAATAATAAAGATAAAAGTCTTGCTTTATATTTAATAGGAAAAGATTCTATTGAAAATGGAATGAGAATTATAGGATCTCATGTTGATTCTCCAAGATTAGATTTAAAGCAAAACCCATTATATGAAGATAGTGACTTAGCATTAATGGACACTCATTATTATGGTGGAGTAAAAAAATATCAATGGGTAGCACTACCACTTGCATTACATGGTGTTGTAGTTAAAAAAGATGGGACAAAAATTAATGTTGTAGTAGGTGAGGATGATACTGATCCTGTACTTGGAATTTCAGATCTTTTAATACATCTTTCAGCAGACCAATTACAAAAGAAAGCAAATGAAGTTATTGCTGGAGAAGATTTAAATGTTCTTGTTGGAAATATTCCATTAGAAGGTAAGGAAAAAGAAGCTGTTAAGGAAAATATATTACTTCTTCTAAAAGATAAATATGATTTTGAAGAAGAAGATTTTATTTCAGCAGAGTTTGAAATTGTACCAGCAGGTAAAGCTAGAGATTTAGGTTTAGATAAGAGCATGGTAATGGGATATGGTCAAGATGATAGAATATGTGCATATACTTCATTAATGGCTTTATTAGAAGTTGAAAATGTGGAAAAGACTTCTGTTGTATTATTAGTAGATAAAGAGGAAGTAGGAAGTATTGGAGCTACAGGTATGCATTCAAGATTCTTTGAAAACTCTTTAGCTGAAGTTATGGATAGAATGGGGCAATATTCAGAATTAAAATTAAAGAGAGCGCTTCAAAATTCATTAATGTTATCAGCAGATGTTACTGCAGCCTTTGATCCAAATTATCCTGGTGTTTGTGAAAAGAAAAATACAGCTTATTTCGGAAGAGGATTAGTATTTAGTAAATATACCGGAGCAAGAGGTAAGAGTGGATGTAATGATGCAAATCCAGAATTCGTTGCTTGGCTTAGAAAGATTATGGATAAAAATGATGTTGCATATCAAACAGCAGAACTTGGAAAGGTTGACCAAGGAGGCGGTGGTACTATCGCTTATATTTTAGCTCAATATAACATGGAAGTTATAGATTGTGGTGTTGCTCTGCAAAATATGCATGCTCCATGGGAAGTATCTAGTAAAGTAGATATATATGAAACTAAGAATGGATATAAAGCATTTTTAATTGAAGAATAGAACAGTTTTAAAAAAATAAGAGTTGCCAAGGGCAACTCTTAATTATTTAGTATTAAGTTTATTTAAAAACTTTTCAAGTCTATGTTCTTCCATAGATTGAGAACCTAAAATTCCATGTTTTGTATCATCTTCTTCATGACCATGTGAGTCAGAACCACAAGAAGTTAATATGTCTTTTTTATCTACAATCTTTAAGAAATTTGCAGTATCTTCTGGGGTATTAAGACCATAAATACCTTCAATACCATCAAAATCTAATTGAAGAACATCTAAAACATGTAATTTTTTTAATAATACAGGGTGAGCTAAAATTACAAGAGCGTTATAAGTTCTTAATAATTTAATTCCCTCTTCTGCGTCTAGTTTATTTGCAGGTATATATGCAGGGCAATGATCTCCAATAAAGTTATCAAAGATATATTCTTTTGTATAAGGATAACCAGCATCTATTATAGCTTTAGCTATATGAGGTCTTGCAATAGTATCTTTACCATTCTTAAGAACTTCATTAACATCTATTTCGATATTATTAAATTGCTTTAATCTTTTAACTATTTCATGGGCACGAGCAATTCTTTTTGCCTTTAAATCCTCTAAAAAGTGATTTAAATCTGGATTTTTATAATCATCACCTTTAAAGTAACCTAAAATATGAATAGTTTCTCCTTTATAAGTTGTAGATAATTCTACCCCAGGAATAAAATGCATGTCTAATTTTTCAGCTTCAGATTTTGCTTCCTCTATACCAGATAAAGTATCATGGTCAGTTAATGCTAGGTATTTTACGCCCCTATCATAAGCCTTTCTTACAACATCTTTAGGTGAATATTTACCATCTGATGCAGTAGAGTGTGTATGTAAATCGCATATAATCATAATAAATTTAAACTCCTTTCAAGTAAGTGTTTTGTAGTATATAAAGCTATGATATAATTTATTCATCAATAATGCAATAATAATGAATTAACTTTCCTTATAGGTAAAGTTATTAATTCAGATTAATATATTATTAATAATTTATGTTTAAATTAAAAAAATATAGCTTGAAGTTAGAAAAAATTGAAATTTTACAAATGAAATTGGAGGAATATAATGCTTTTAATGATTGATAACTATGATTCTTTTGTATATAATTTAGTTAGATATTTTGAAGAATTAGGGGAAGAAATTATTATTTATAGAAATGATAAAATTACTATTAAAGATATAGAAAGTATGAATATAGATGGAATAGTGATTTCACCAGGGCCAAAGTCACCTAATGAGGCTGGATTAAGTTTAGATATTATTGATAAATTTAAAGAAAAACTACCTATATTAGGTATTTGTTTAGGTCATCAATGTATAGGGCATTATTTTAATGCTGTTGTTAAAAAAGGAAATGAGCCAGTTCATGGTAAAATGTTTAATATAACTCATAACAACAAAGGAATATTTGAAGAAGTAAAGAATCCTTTAAGAGTTACAAGATATCATTCATTGATAGTGGATAAAGAGAATTTTCCAGACAGTTTAGAAATTATTAGTGAGACTGAAGATAACATAATAATGGGAATTAAGCATAAAGAGTATCCTATATATGGAGTTCAATTCCATCCAGAAGCTGAGATGACAGAAGAGGGGCATAAAATTTTAAATAACTTTATCAAAATAACAAAGGAATTTAGCAAAAAAAGTAATAAATGCTAATAAAAATACTATTGGGAGTGAAGTTAAGTGGGGTTAATTAAAATAGAGTTTAATAGTAAATTAAATGCATTTGAAGTATATAATTTATTTAAAGATGAAAAAGATACTATATTATTAGATAGTTCTAAAGAAGATAAAAACCTTTCTAAATATTCTTTTATTGGAATAAATCCATTTTTAAAATTTGAAGTAAAAAATGAAAATACATATATAAACGATAATATAGTTGAAGGTGATCCATTTAAGATATTAGAAAATCTAGTAAATGAATATAAAAATGATATTGAAGATAATATACCGTTATTAAGTGGAGCTATGGGGTATATTTCTTATGATGCTGGAAGGTTATTAGAAGAATTACCTAATACAGCTGAAGAAGATTTTAATATACCAGACATGAGATTTGTTTTTTATAAGAATATAATAATATTTGATTTAATTAATGATAAAAAATATATAACTGATTTAGATGGGAATATTGAAAATATAGAAAGTCTTTTGAAGGTAATACATAATGGAAAAAAGATTAATGATGAAATAGTATGTGAAAAAAGTAAAAATATTTTTTACTCAAATTTCATTAAGGAAGATTATAAGAAAGCAGTTACTAGATTAAAGGAATACATAGTATCTGGAGATGTTTATATTGCAAATATGACACAAAGATTTTGGTGTCATAATGAAGACAATTCCTTTAATATATACAAGAAATTAAGAAGCATAAATAAGGCTCCCTTTTCAGCATATTTAAACTTTGAAGATTTTCAAATAATAAGTTCATCACCAGAAAGATTTGTTCAAGTTGCTAATAATAAAGCACATACAAGGCCTATAAAGGGGACAAGACCTAGAGGCCATAATGTTGAAGAGGATGAAAAAAATAAATTGGAACTTATTAATAGCGAGAAGGATAAGGCAGAACTATTAATGGTTGTAGATTTAGAGAGAAATGATTTTAGTAAAGTTTGTAAACCACATACAGTTAAGGTAACTGAGAACTTTAAATTAGAAGAATATGCTACAGTATTTCATTTAGTTTCTACAGTAGAAGGAGAACTAAAGGATAATGTTTCATCTGTAAGATGTATAAAAGAGTGTTTTCCAGGTGGTTCAATAACAGGAACTCCTAAAATACGAGCTATGGAAATAATTGAAGAATTAGAAGGTGTTAAAAGAAATATTTATACAGGTTCTATAGGATATTTTGATTTTAGAGGTAATTGTGACTTTAATATAGTAATAAGAACAATAATAAAAAAGGATAATAAGGCATACTTTGGTGTTGGTGGTGGAATTACTTATGATTCAATAGAGGAAGATGAGTATAATGAAACGTTAGATAAGGCAAAGGCCTTAATGAGAGTATTATAAGAGGGGAATATATGAGAAAAGTTATATACGATAATGATATTATAAGTATAGATAGTGGAGTCTTTTTTGGTAGGGGAGTTTTTGAAACTATATTAGTAAAGACAATGCCAATATTTTTAGAAGAGCATATACAAAGATTAAATAAGTCAATTATAGAGCTAGAGTTGGGTGAATTAATAGCTATAGAAGATGTAATTAATTTTATAAAGCAACATAATATAAAAAATAAAGCCTTAAAAATTACTGTAACTGAGAAAAATTTAATTTATTCTTTAAGAGAAATAAAATATAAAGATAATGATTATCAAAAAGGCTTTAAAGTTGGGATTTCTAAGGTTTTAAGAAATTCAACATCTAGAATAGTAGGTTTTAAAACTTTAAATTATTTAGAAAATATTATAGAATATGAATTATGTCAAAGAAATGAATTGAATGAATCTATTTTTTTTAATGAAGAAGGTAATTTATGTGAAGGGTGTACAACCAATATTTTTCTTATTAAAGACAAAATAATATATACTCCATCAATTCAATGTGGATTGTTACCAGGAATAGTTCGTCAATGGGTTATTAATAATTTTGATGTAATAGAGAAAAAAATAACAAAAGAAGAATTGTTAAATAGTGATGAAGTTTTCTTAACTAATTCATTAGTTGGGGTTATAAAAGTTTCTAATATAGAAAACAAGCTATTTAAGAATGAAATTATTGAAGAAATAAAAGAGCAATATGATAAAGCAATAAATGGAGGCGAATAACATGAATAAAGAAAAGATAATGGAAGGTGTAAAATTAATATTAGAAGGTATAGGAGAGGATGTAAATAGAGAAGGTTTAATAGAAACACCAGATAGGATAGCAAGGATGTACATGGAGATTTTTGAAGGACTAGGGAAGGATGCTAAAGAAGTATTATCTAAAACATTTTCTGTAGAAAATAATGATTTAGTATTAGAAAAGGATATAACATTCTTTTCTATGTGTGAGCATCATTTAGTACCCTTCTTTGGAAAAGCACATATAGCTTATATACCTAAGGGGAAAGTAGCAGGACTTTCAAAGCTTGCAAGAACAGTTGAGGTTTATGCTAAAAAGCCACAATTACAAGAAAGATTAACAACAGAAATAGCAGATGCTATAATGGAATATTTAGATGCAGAAGGGGCTATGGTTGTAATTGAAGCAGAACATACATGCATGACTATGAGGGGAGTTAAGAAACCTGGAGCTAAAACTGTAACTACTACTTATAGAGGAGTATTTAGAGAAGATATAGAATTAAGAAGAGAAGTTATGAACTTTATAAGATAGGTGTAATATGAATAATATTGATGCAATAATGAATAATAAGCTTTATAGAGAAGCATTAGAAAAATTAAGTGAGTATGAAAGAGATAGGGAGTTTTGTAATCATACTATAGAACACTTTATTGATGTATCAAGAATTGCATATATAATGGCTTTAGAAGAAAATTTAAGTGTTTCAAAAGAAGTTATTTATGCCATAGGATTATTACATGATATAGGTAGAGTAAGGCAATATGAAGAAGGTATTCATCATGATATTGCTAGTGTAGAAATGAGTAGAGAGATATTAAAAGAAACAAGCTTTACAGAGGATGAAGTTAATATTATTTTAAATGGAATAGCTAATCACAGAAAAGAAAGTGATAATAAATTAGAAGAAATAATATATAAGGCGGATAAACTATCTAGGCAGTGTTTTAATTGTAAAGCTGAAAAAGAATGTTATTGGAGTAGTGAAAAGAAAAACTTTAAGATAACATATTGAGGAGGAAAAGGCATTGAGAATAGGAAATAAAGAGTATAAGTTAGGTGAAAGAACTTATATAATGGGAATATTAAATGTAACACCAGATTCATTTTCAGATGGTGGAAAATTTAATGAAATAGAGGCTGCTGTAAGTCAAGCTAAAAAATTAGTGGAAGATGGAGCTGATATTATAGATGTTGGTGGAGAATCAACAAGACGAGGAGCAGAATATGTAACTGAGGAAGAAGAAATAAAAAGAGTAGTTCCTATAATTAAGGCTATAAAAAAAGAGTTGGATGTGACTATATCAATAGATACATATAAAAGCAAAACGGCAGAAGAAGCTATAAAAGCCGGAGCAGATATTATAAATGATATCTGGGGAGCTAAATATGATAAAAATATAGCTAAAGTAGCTGCAAAATATAATGTTCCAATAATTTTAATGCATAATAGAGAAGCTAAGCCTTATGAAAATTTAATGGAAGATGTAATAAATGATTTGCAAGAAAGTATTGATATTGCATTAGAGGCTGGAGTGAAAAAGGAAAATATAATTTTAGATCCAGGTATAGGATTTGCTAAAACATATGAAGAAAACTTAGTGGTAATGAATAATTGTGAAGTTATAAAAGGAATGGGATATCCAGTACTTTTAGGAACATCAAGAAAGTCTATGATTGGATTAACTTTAAATTTACCTGTTAATGAGAGAGTTGAGGGAACCCTTGCAACTACTGTTATGGGAATAATGAAAGGCATGGAATTTATTAGAGTTCATGATGTATTAGAAAATAAAAGAGTAGCTGTTATGACAGATACTATATTAAAAGCAAAGTAGGTAAGAAAATGGATAAAATATATTTAAAAGATATTGAAATTTTTGCAAACCATGGTGTTTTCCAAGAAGAAAAAACATTAGGTCAAAGGTTTATATTATCATTAGAGTTATCATTAGATATTAAGGAAGCTGCAACAACTTGTGATTTAACTAAGTCAGTTCATTATGGGGAGTTATGTCATAAGGTTATAGATATTTTCCAAGAAGAATCTTTAGATTTAATTGAAAGTGTTGTAAATAAGGTAGCTAACTTCATTTTAGATAATTATTCAATGGTTAAAGGTGTTAAAGTATTATTAAAAAAACCATGGGCGCCTATAGGAAGACATTTAGACTATGCAGCGGTTGAAATTAATAGAGAGAGACATTTTGCCTATATAGCAATGGGAAGTAATATTGGAAATAAGGAAGAAAACCTTAAAAATGCTATGAAAAAAATTGAAGAGGTCAATGGAATAAAAATTTCTAAAGTTTCATCTTTTATAGTTACAGAGCCATGGGGAAATGAAAATCAAGAAGAATTTTTAAATGGTGCAATTAAAGTAGAAACATATTTAACACCAAGAGAACTTATGTCTGAACTTCTTAGAATAGAGCATGAGCTTGGAAGAGTTAGAGAAATAAAATGGGGACCAAGAATAATAGATTTAGATATTGTTTTATATGATGATATAGTAAGCAATGATGAATTTGTTATATTACCACATCCATTAATGCATTTAAGAGATTTCGTATTAAAGCCATTAAATGAAATAGCACCATATGCATTACATCCATTAAAAAATAAGAGGATTTTTGAGCTTATAGAGTAAAGAATAATACACTCAAAATATCTATGATTTCATAGGGGATTTTGAGTGTATTTCTATTTTTAATAGGTAAGAAATTAATTATTAGAATTAGCTTTATTAATTATATAAACACAAAATGAGTAAATGTTATTTCTTATAGGAACATCTGTCATAGTTATCATGTCTTCTTCTAAATTTCCATCCCAAGGGAAAAGGGTTATAGAATTTTTATCATAAACATTTATAACGTATTTTGAGCTATCATCAAATTCAATAATAAGTTTATATTTAACTTTTTCATCCTCTAAATTTAATTCGCTTACATAATTATCATTATTTAAGGACTCTAAAAAACAAGGTAAAATATCTTCATCTTCTTCTGAAACTTCATGATATTCATAAAAATTAACATCAAAAACTTTAAGGGAATAACTTTTATTATTTTTTATTTTTTCATAAATTTCATTTGAGTAATAATAAAGATTAGGTTTAGTTCTTAGGTTTATGTATTTAGGATCATTAAAAACACAGCCAGATAAAAGAGTAACTAATAACAATATATAAATAAACTTTAAGTATTTCATTTTATCCTCCTAGAAAATGATTATATAAATAATTATTCTGTAAAAGTATATTTTAGAACAAGGCAATATATAAATAGCTTTTTATTATTTTATAAACAAATTAATTGTTATGAAATTATATTAAGGAAATATATGATAAAAATATAATTTATTTAAATATAAAAGTAACAATATGTAATAAAAAGAAAAATATTATAATAGTATAATTTATAAGCAATATATAGGTAGGGTATTAATGAAAGTAATTGCAACTATTGGACCTAGCTCATCAAATAAAAAGGTTTTATCTGAATTAATTAATAATGGCGTAGATGTTTTTAGGCTGAACTTTTCACATTTTTACCAAAGAGAGTTTATAAGAATATTGAATGATTCTAGAAGTATAAAAAAAGATATAAATATTATGGCAGATTTATGTGGAAAAAAGGTTAGAGTAGCTGAAAACTTAAAAAGCATATTTAAAGTGTATATTAATGATATAGTTTATTTTTGTAGTGATGATGTATATTCTTTAATTTCAAGTAATAATGATAAGGTTAAAATTATTCCACTTAATATAAAGTCTGAGATTATAGAGAAAAATGATATTAAAAGAATATCTATGAAAGATGGAACTATGAATTTTGATATTATTGATAAGGATAAAGTGTTTTTAAAGGCAATAGCAAAAGATACTGGTGTAATTAGAGGGGGAAAGGGATGTAATATTCCTGGTGCTTATTTAGGAGAAGATTCATTGAATGATAAGGATAAGGAAAATTTAAAGTGGGCTATTGATAACAATATAGATATAATTGGACAATCTTATGTTGAAAGTTCTAGGGATATATTATGTGTAAGAGAATACATAAAAAAAATTAAAGGAAATCAAAATGATATTAAGATATTTTCTAAGCTAGAGACTATAGTAGGATTGAATAATTATAAAGAAATAATGAATTGCAGTGATGGAATTGTTATTGCAAGAGGGGATTTAGTGCCTGAGTGTGGGATGGAGATTTCTGTGGAAGAGGAATTTGAGTTATTAAAGAAGTTAAGAAATGATAATTATGATAAAGAAATAATAATAGCAACTCATGTATTGGATAGTATGAAAAATGGATTAAATGGTACTATAACTGAAATAGAAAGTATATATTCGTTTATAAATAATGGAGTAACTGGATTTTTATTAGCAGGAGAAACGTCTATTGGAAAATATCCAGTACAAACAGCTAAGCTGTTAAAGGAATTAATTAAAAAGTATAAAAAATATTAATTGTTAAAGTGTAGACAAACCATTTTTTCCTATGTATTATAAAATAGTACATCTATACTAAGGAGGAAATTTAATGAGTGAACAAGAGAAGAATTTACGTTGGTACAATTTAGCTATGATGGCCTTTGTATCAGTGTGGGGATTTGGTAATGTTGTAAATAACTTTGCTAATCAAGGATTAACAGTAGTTGTATCATGGGTACTTATAATAGGATTATATTTTGTGCCTTATGCATTAATGGTAGGAGAGCTGGGATCTGTTTTTAAAGATAGTAGAGGTGGAGTAAGTTCTTGGATAAGAGGAACTTTTGGAACTACACTAGCTTATTTTGCAGGATGGACTTATTGGGTAGTTCATATACCATATTTAGCACAGAAGCCACAAGCAGCTTTAATAGCATTAGGATGGACTGTGAAGCAAGATGGTAACTTTATAAAAGGAATGGATCCATTAGTGGCTCAATTATTAACATTAGCAGTATTTTTATTCTTTTTATGGGTTGCTTCAAGAGGGGTAACATCTTTAAAGATGATAGGAACAATAGCAGGTACATCAGTATTTGTTATGTCTATTTTATATGTTATATTAATGTTAGCTGCGCCTTCAATTAGAGGAATACAATCAGCAACAGTAGATTTTAGTATTAAAAATATGCTGCCGAACTTTAATTTTTCATATTTTACAACATTATCAATGTTAGTTTTTGCAGTTGGAGGAGCTGAAAAAATATCTCCATATGTAAATGATATGAAAAAGCCAAGTAAAGATTTCCCTAAGGGAATGATTACATTAGCTATAATGGTTGCAGTATCTGCCTTACTTGGTTCTATAGCAATGGCAATGATGTTTGATGCTAATAATATACCAGCAGATTTAAAAATGAATGGACAATATTATGCATTCCAAATGTTAGGTGAATATTATGGGGTTGGAAAATTATTTATAGTAGTCTATGCATTAGCTAATTTCTTAGCTCAAATATCTGCATTAGTATTCTCTATAGATGCTCCATTAAAAGTTCTTTTAGCTGATGGAGATAGAAGATTTATACCTAAAGCTTTAACTAAAACTAATAAATATGGTGCACCTATTAATGGTTATATAATGACAGCTATTTTAGTTGGAATATTAATAATAGTACCAGCTCTTGGAATTGGAGATATGAACTCTTTATTTGATTGGTTACTTCAATTAAACTCTGTAGTTATGCCAATGAGGTATCTTTGGGTGTTCTTAGCATTTATAGGACTTAAAAAAGCAGCGGATAAATATAAATCAAATTACAAATTTGTTAAAAATGACAAATTTGCTATGGGAATTGGTATTTGGTGCTTTGCATTTACTGCATTTGCTTGTATAATGGGTATGTTCCCAAGTAGTGTTGAGACATTTTCTAGTGATTGGTGGTTCCAAGTATCATTAAATGTTATTACACCATTTATATTAATTGGATTAGGATTTATATTACCTATGATAGCTAAAAAAACAAATGGAAACTCTGGAGATACTTTAGATTCTAAGAATATAGCATAAAATAAAAATTATTAATAAAACTATATCGAGTATTAATAACCTCTTAACAAAATATTAAATAACTTATATTGAAAAAGTAATTAATTGATAGTATAATGAAAACATAAGTTAAATATTATAGTGTAAATGAGGTTGATTTAAATGAATAATTTAAAATCTATATTATGGACAATAGTTTGGATAGTAATTTTTATTGCTATAGTTAAATTTTTTATATACCTTTTACCTTTTATTATAGTAATAGGACTAGTAGGTTATATAGTATTTAAGGGTAAAAAAGCTTTTAGAAATAAAGAGCATAATAATGAAACATATAATTCTTATAATCAAAATGTTTATGAAGAAAGTAGTATAGATGATGATAGTAATGGAGAAATAATTGATGTAGATTATAAGGAAGTAGATGAATAGTATTTAGAAATATTCCTAAAAGAAATAAGATTTGTCTTTATATGAAAAACTTAAATAAGATTATAACATTATTAATATTAAAGCATAATAGAATGTAAATAAAAGAAAAATTCAGTAATGATAAGTTACTGAATTTTTTTTGTACACTTAATTATAAAAAAATTAATAAAGTATATTGGTGAAATATTAAAACTATAATAGTGCAAAAATACTTGAATAATTTTACAACTGAATAAAATAAAAAAA
>UQQU01000089.1 GCA_900543325.1 uncultured Clostridium sp.
CTATCTCTATCTCTATCTCTATCTCTATCTCTATCTCTATCTCTATCTCTATCTCCAGTATTATACTCTTTATTATCTTTAATTACATTACTTTTTTTAGTTGAACTATTACTTTTATTACTCTTACTCTTTTTATTCTTAGAAGTATTTTTTTGCTTTATCTTTTTTATAATTTTTTCTCCAAAATCTTCATCTTCCTCTTCATCTTCATCATCAAAAAAACCTTCACAATCTTCAAAGTCTTCCTTTGATCTAAATATAACTCTTTCTTCCTCTGGCTCATGATGTTGTATTAAAGATTCTTTAAATATTTCTTCTCTACTCATTAAAACAGTAGCTGCATAACTATTTTCTATATTTTGAGTATCAAGTTTAATACCTTCTTTATCTTGTAATACATCTGCTGGCTTTTCTTTAATTTTATTATTCTTAAATAAAGCACTTACTTCTTCATCAAATATTTCTTCCTGTTGCTCTTGTACTATGTTTTCTTGATAATTTAATGCATCATATGCTTCTTTAAACAAATCTAGGAATTTCTCTAATCTTTTTTCATCTTTTACTTCTTCTCTAAATGTTTGAACTTGTTTATCATATGCTTTTTTAATTTCTTCTTTAGTAGCATTTTCTTCAATGCCTAAAACTTTATAGTAATTCACCTAATATCCTCCTATACTTGTTTATTTATATATTTTTTATTATTTAATATATAAAACTCCATATTTTATACATATTACTGATTATATCAATTTTATTATAAACCCTCAAATAGTACATATATCCAAAAATAATTTAAAATATTTTATTTAATAATATAGGAGTATTTGTACAATACTTTATTCATAGGTATATATATAATTTTTATATTTTAGCCATATTATGGTTGATTTTCACTTTCTTAACTCATATAATATATTTTAAATAATAACTATTATTTGTTATTTAAGATAATAAATATATTTTTTCTAAATAGAAAATACTATATATATTAAATAAACGAGGTGAAGTTATGAGTAAAATATCAATAATCGGTGCAGGTGCAATTGGTGCTACAACAGCATTTGCATTACTACAAAAAGGAATAGCAAGAGAAATTGTAATTAATGATATAAATCAAGAAAAGGCCCTAGGGGAAGTTCTAGACTTAATGCATGGTAGTTCTTTATGTAGGCCTTGTAATGTCACTTTAGGTACTTTAGAAGATACTAAGGATTCAGATATAATTATAATAACTGCTGGTTCACCACAAAAACCTGGTGAAACTAGATTAGATTTAGTAGATAAAAACTATGCAATATTTAAAAGCTTTATCCCAAAACTTGCACAACTAAGCCCAAATTCAATATTATTAGTTGTATCTAATCCTGTAGATATTCTTTCATATATGACATATAAACTTTCTGGTTTCCCTAAAGAAAGAGTAATAGGCTCAGGTACTGTATTAGATACAGCAAGACTTAGAAGTTTACTTGGTAAATATTTTGGAATTGATGGCAGAAACGTAGAAGGTTATGTTCTAGGTGAACATGGTGATAGCGAATTCGTGACTTGGTCATCATTAATGATTGGTAGCATACCTGTAAAAAGCTTCTCAGAGCAAAACTGTATAGCTTGGGATAAGGAAACTGAAACTGTTATAGCTGAAGATGTTAAAAACTGTGCTTATGAAGTTATTAAAAGAAAAGGTGCTACTGCATTTGCCGTTGCAATAGCTCTTGAAAGAATAGTTGAAGCCATCATTAGAGATGAAAGAACTATTTTAACTGTTTCAACATTATTAAATGATTATTATGGTGTTAATGATGCTTATCTAAGTGTTCCTACTATTCTTGGAAGAAATGGTATAGAAAAAGTATTAAATATTCAATTATCACCAAGTGAACAAGAAAAATTTGTGTCATCAGCTAATTTAATGAAACAATATATAGATAGAATTAATGATAAATAGAATTAATAAAAACTGTATCAAATTTGATACAGTTTTTATTAATTTAGCTCTATTTTAAAGAAACATTGATAGATAACTATAATTATAATAATTTAGCATATACTTGTCCTATTTTTATAGAACTCTTCTAGCTCTTCCAATTGAACTCCATGGAACATTAGTTATTCTTATAGTCTTACCAGAATTTGGTGATTCTATCCATTGTCCATTTCCTATATACATACCAACATGTCCTAAATCACTATAGAATAATAAATCTCCTGGTTGTACACTATCTAATGATACTTCTACCCCACTTTTTATTTGATCATAAGTTGTTCTTCCAATGCTTATATTAGCTTTACTAAATCCCCATTGCATTAATCCAGAACAATCAAACATTCTTACTCCACTATCAACGTATTGATATAAAGTATCATACTTACCTGCAGAAGCATAATCTGGGAATCTATTCTTTAATGTTTGTATTGATGCATTAGTAACTAGTTCTCCTGAACCACCATAAGCATATGGAGATCCAATATGAGATTTTAATTCTTCTAAAACAATGTTATATGCATTAGAAACTGAATTATTACTATTACTTCCAGTACTACTATTGCTTCCACTAGTATTATCACTTCCAGTAGATATTTTTATATAATCTGCACTTACATATCCTACTGATCCTTTAAAGTTAATTTTATACCAATTTCCTTCTTTTCCAGTTATATTAACACTTTCATTATTTAGTAAATATCCTAATACAACTGCATCTGAAGACGGTTGCTTTCTTACTCTTAAGTTAGAAGAAACATTTGTAACAATTCCTACAGCATTCATTGTTTGAGATGAATTATTACTATCAGTTGTTGAACTACTATTTCCAGTATTTGAACTTGATCCTGAAGATGGTTTAGTTTCAGTTATATAATCCTTATGAACATAAGCATATGATGAATTATACTTAATTTTATACCAACTTCCTGTTTCACCCACTATATTTACAGAATTACCTGAATATAAAGTTCCTAAAACTGTTGAACTTGTAGATGGCTCTTTACGAACTCTAAGTCCTCCACTACTTACATTATAAACATATCCAGTTTTATTGACTTCTACTTCTGAAGAACCACTATTTCCTGTATTATTAGTTGAATTTAAATTAGTTGTGATATATTCTTTACTTACATAACCGTATCCACTGTTATATTGTATTTTATACCATTCCCCTTCTGAGCCAACTATATTTACTTCAGTATTGTTATTAAGGTATCCTAATATTGATGAACTTGTAGAAGCTCCACTTCTTACTCTTAAATTAGTAGATACATTATAGACTTTACCTTTTGTTGATATTGACGAAGATGCTGCAATCTCTTTTACATAATCTCCATGAACATAACCAATTATTCCATTGTACTTAATTTGATACCAACTTCCACTTTTAGAAATGATATCAAATGTGCTACCATTTCTCATAGTTCCTAATACTGATGAATTTGTACTTGCTGATTCTCTAATTCTTAAAGTTGAAGTTACATTGACAACTTGTCCTTTGCTTATGGAAACTACTTCTATTCCACTATTTACTTCTGTAGCACTAACTGGTATAGTTTTAACAGATAAAATAGTTCCAACAACACCAGAAATAGCAATTATCTTTTTCAGCTTTTTTTTCTGCATATTTTTTTACATCCCCCGCCTATTTAAATATATATTTTGACATAATAAATTATATATATTTTCACTCTGATTTTCCATGTTTTTTAGCATAATATTCATATTTTTCATCATTTTTACCAAATTTTGATTAAACCTGTTGACTTTTTTATATTTATATGTAAAATATGTAAAATTTAAGAGCAACATTATTATTATAAATAATCTTGTTACTCTTAATACTTTTCAAATATAGACATTTTTATAGCTATTTAATAAATTTAATATATACTATCTAAAATTTTTTATCATATCATTTTTTAAATTCCATAACTTTTCTGACAAATCAACATAATATGCCTGTGGATTATTAAATCTCTTTACTTCATCCCACAATGATTCAACTTGTTCTAAGGAATATTTTCGAATATCATCTAACTTTGGTGTTTTATAAACACATTTCCCTTGAATAAAAATTGGCACTTGTATCTTTTTTGCATAATAATTTGTTACAACTTTTCTCTTCCATGTATATATAGGATCAAATATCTCATAGTCTTTTGAATCATCTATTATTTCATTTCCTAATGTTAATACATCTGCTATAGCTTTATTATTCTCCTTATCAAATAGCCTCCAAACTGTTTTATAGCCCGGGCTGGTAACTTTTTCTATATTTTCTGACAACTTAATTCTTGGGACTATATTGTCATTCTCCTCAACTGCAACTAACTTATATACCCCTCCAAAGACAGGTTCTGATTTTGCAGTTATTAACCTTTCTCCAACTCCAAATATATCAATACAAGCTCCTTGATTCATAAGATCTGCTATTATATATTCATCTAAACTATTAGATGCAAGTATTTTACAATTTTCTAGTCCATTTATATTTAATATTTTTCTTACTTCTTTTGAAAGATATGCTAGATCCCCACTATCTAATCTAACACCTTTAAGACTCTTTCCTTGTGGCTCTAATACATCTTTAGAAACTTTAATAGCATTAATTATACCTGATTTTAAAACATTATAAGTATCTATTAATAGAACACAATTGTCAGGATATGTTTTAGCATAAGTCTCAAAAGCTTTATACTCATCACCAAATAATTGTATCCATGAATGAGCCATAGTCCCTACGGCTTTAACTCCAAATATCTCATCTGCAATAGTATTTGCAGTTCCATCTACACCACCTATATAGGCCGCTCTAGCACCATATATAGCCGCATCATATCCCTGACTACGTCTTGCTCCAAGTTCTAATACTTCTTTTCCCTCTGCAGCTCTTCTTATTCTATTTGCCTTTGTAGCTATTAGACTTTGATGATTAATTGTTAAAAGTAACATGGTTTCTATTAACTGTGCTTCTATAGCTTTTGCTTTAACAGTTATTAAAGGCTCATTTGGAAATACAGGTGTTCCTTCTTCTATAGCATAAATATCACCTGTAAACTTAAAGTTTAATAAATATTCTAAAAACTCTTCATTAAATAATTTTCTTTCTCTTAAATATTCAATATCACTTTTAGTAAAATTTAAACCTTTTATATATTCAATTACTTGCTCTAAACCAGCTACAATTGCAAATCCTGCATTATCAGGATTTTTTCTAAAGAACATATCAAAATAAACTATTTTATCTTTCAAATTATTTTCAAAATATCCATTAGCCATTGTAAATTCATAAAAATCTACTAACATACTTAAATTTCTTTCATCTTCTAAGCTTATTTTTATCATATTTAATGCTCCTTTAAATTATAAAACACCTTACTTAAATTAATTTTTATAATAATATTTTTATTATTTTTTGCTATATTATAAACTTTTACTCATACTTGTCTATAAAATATAAAAAAATGCTTAAAAAAAGATAAATTATCTTTCTTTAAGCATTTCTTTTAAATTATCTTAGCTAAAACATACCTTCTTAACCCACCATATTTTAATTTATCTTCTTTAACTTTATAGCCTAAACTTATAAATGTATTCACACTAAACTTATTATATGGCGATGCTGTAGCACACAATATTTTACTACCATTTTTTACTGCAATTTTCTCTAACTCTTTACATATTATTTTTTGAAGTTTATTTCCTCTATATTCCTCCTTAACTACAGTTGATTCTATTTGTCCTACCTTTAATAACTCTTCATTCTCTAATCCTATGTCATATCCATAGTTAGATTTATCATAACCCTTCTTAGCATAAACTCCCATTGCAATAAGTTCATCACCTTCTGTAATACATCCAATTATCTTTCCATTTTTCTTTATATACTCTTTAAACTCTTCTCTTTCTGTATCAGCATATAACTCTTTATTTTCAAGTCCATCTATTATTATTTTTTGTAATTCCATAATTTTATCTAAATAAGACATATCTAATTCTTTCAACTTAGCTTCTACTTCTATTCCATCTTTTCTTGTTAATTTTAATATACTATTCAAATATATACCTCCAAAACTATCTCCATATAATAAAAATTTATAAAATTATTTTCTTATAAATTCTAATATACCTTTAACTATTAATGCAACTCCAACAAAAATAGATCCAAAAATTAATATTGCCTTAAGAAGAGAAATTGGTAATAAACTCATTTTTAAAGAAAAGAATATTGAAAGTACTATACTTGTTATTCCTAACAACATTAAAATTCCTCCCAATATATGTTTTCTTTTAAGTACTATTGCCACCATACCTATAAATAATAGTATTGTACTTGTTACAAAGCTTACTCCACCTTTACTTGATCCAAAAAATTTAAGTGGAGAATATACAATAGTATTTTGAAATATGCCTATGGTTCCTATAGCTATTAATATGGCTCCAATAACAATTAATAATATACTTAATTTATTATAGTTATTTTGAAAGTCATATCCATATCTTCTTTTATAATTATTAGTTTTATGTTCTTTTCTTATATAACTTCTTAATCCTGGAATGTATCGTATTTGTCTTTTTCTATTCCTCAAAATACCACCATCAGTAATTAATTATAATTAATATATGCTTTAAACTTCATTAGTGAACCTATTTACAAAAACATTATAAAATCTCTCACCTATGTTTCTTTAATCTTACAAAAAAATAAGTTGCCTCATTATGAGACAACTTATTTTATTAAAATATACTGTGTATTAAATTCATTATAAAACCAGTATGTTCATTAAAAATATTTATACCTATAATAATAAGAATAATTCCACCTATAAGTTCAGCATAATCTTTAAATATTCCACCAATTTTTTTACCTGCAATAACACCAATAAAACAGACTATAAATGTTATTAATCCAATAATTAATGATGAAGAAACTATATTAACATTTAAAAATGCAAAACTTATTCCAACAGCTAAAGCATCTATACTTGTAGCAATAGCAAGAGTAGTTAATTCTTTATTAGATAATTCATTTTTATTATTTTCTTCACCTTCTAAAGAAGTACTTACTTCAATTTCAGGCTCTTCTTTTTTAGCTGCTGCTTCTTTACGATTCTCATAAAATTCATAAATCATTTTTCCACCTAAAATAGATAATAATATTAAAGCAATCCAATGGTCTATAGCTTTTATATATCCCTGAAAACTTATTCCTAGCATCCATCCAATTAATGGCATTGCCGCTTGAAAAACTCCAAAGAATAAAGCTATTTTTATAGCCATTCCTTTTGTTAAATTTTTTAAAGTCATTCCCTTAGTAACAGATACAGCAAATGCATCCATTGCCAAAGCGAATGCTGTAAATACAATTGTAATAATGTTCATAATCATTCTCCTCACTTATTATTTTCTCTTAATTTTTTACTTATATGCAAAAAAATAACGAGATTCATGGATGCTAAAAAAGCATCCATGAGTCTCGTTATTTAAGATTAAGCCAGGCTTTATTCAAAACCATTATGTTGACCTAATCACATTTACATGCTAACTACTCCCTCACAGGACCAATATATTATACTATTATATTATTTATATGTCAATTTTTTCTTATATTCTTTTTCTTTTTATATACTTTCCATATCCCTTATCCCCCACAAACTCTCCATCTTTAGAAATTACCTTTCCTCTTAATATTGTAAATATAGGATATCCTTTTAGATTAAATCCTTCATAAGCTGTATAATCTACATTAGAATGAAGCTTATCAGTAGTTAAAACAACTTCTTTATTAGGATCTATTATTGTAATATCTGCATCACTACCTACTGCTATTGTTCCTTTTTTAGGATATAATCCAAATATTTTTGCTGGATTTGTACAGCATACTTCTACAAATTTATTTATACTTATTCTATTTTTCATTATACCTTCAGAAAAAATCAATGGAATTCTTTCTTCAACTCCTGGTACACCATTAGGGCATTTTGTAAAATCTTCCTTTCCTAACTGCTTATCTCTATTAAATGAAAATGGACAATGATCTGTTGCTATAGTTTCTATATATCCATCTTTAATACCTTTCCATAAAGCTTCGCAATTTTCAGTGCTTCTAAGTGGTGGACTCATTATATATTTTAATCCTTCATTATTTTCTAATTCATACTTACTTTCATCTAATAATAAATACTGAGGACATGTTTCTGCATAAACATTTTGTCCGCACTCTCTTGCATTTTTTATATATTCTAATCCGTCTTTTGTTGATAGGTGAACTACGTATAACCCTTCATAATTAACCATTTTAGCTAGTTTAATCATTCTATTTACAGCCTCTGCCTCAGATTCTACCGGTCTACTCAAGTAATGATATTTAGGACTCTTTAATCCTTTATCAATAAACTTTTTTCTTAAATATTGAATACTTCCATGATTTTCACAATGTATTGTGGCTATACCACCTAACTCTTTTAATCTTTCAAAAACTCTTATCATTTTATCATCATCTATTTTATAATCATATGTTAAATACCCCTTAAAACTTTGAATTCCATAATCATCAATAATTTCCTTCATTTCATTTATTATTTCACTATCCACATGTTGAATAACGCCATGGAATCCATAATCCACTACAGCATTTTCATCTGCATATTTATGATATACATTAATTTGATGTTTTAAATTACATCCTACTGGACCAAATCCCATATGATCAACAATAGTTGTTGTCCCCCCACAAGCCGCTGCAATAGTTCCAGTATAAAAATCATCATTAGCAATAGTATTACCTACATGCAAATTAAAATGAGTATGTATATCTACTCCTCCTGGTATAACATACTTTCCATCAGCATCAATTACTTCATCCACTACTCTAATAATATTTAAACCTATTTCCTTTATAATTTCATTTTCAATAAAAATATCACCCTTATATATATCACTAGCAGTAACTATAGTCCCATTCTTTATTAATAATGACATTTAAGCAACCCCTCTCTCATTTATACCCCTTTTATACACACTTTCTATGCAATTAACTGATATTCCTTGTATAAATAAAACTTTTATAAAAACATATTAATTTTATAATAATAGTTATATACCCTTATAATTAAATTTATTTTCATGTAATACAAAAAAACAATACCTAGATTAGTTTATTTACTAACCTAGGTATTCATTAATATAATTTAAATATTTTTCTATTCTTAATAACTTATTTATTTTTCCTCTGAATCTACTAATTCTTCATTTTTTTCTTTTGTTTTATTGTTTATTGCCTCATTAACTTCATCTAAAACTTCATCTAAAACTTTATCTAGTTCATCTGTATTATTCTCATCATTATCCTCATTGTTATCCTCATTGTTATCCCCATAATTATTTCCATTATTATTACCGCAATAAATACCTTTCTTAATAGGTGCTATTAAGAAACCTGCTACCGCTCCAGCAAAAAAACATGCAGCTCCTAATAGAATTTTTTCATTCTTATTCATTTAACCCTACCTCCTATATAATTATTTAGTTAAACATATACATTACTTATATGTTTAATGTTTTAATAATATTATTTACTTACAATTATTTAATAATATTTATACAAATTAAAACCCTATGAAATATTACTACTTTAAATATTCAATAGGGTTTATAAGTTATATTATTTTTTGTTTAAGTATGGCATTACATCTTGAGTATATGCTCTTAAAACCTCTGCAACACTCCATGCTTGAGAATAACATCCTCTTCCTGTAGAAGCAAAATCTCCATCAAAAATTTCGGCTATACCATTTATACATCCATCTCTCATAGTATCTTCAAATACTTTACACATATAATTAGCCTTCTCTATAGATTCTTTAGAATAATCATTAACCTTACAATAAGCTGTTATAAATGCACCTATTAAGAATCCCCATGTTGTTCCCATATGATAAGCACAATCTCTATCAAATAGTTTTCCTATATACTTTTTCTTATAATCTTTATCCATAAATGAAAGTGAACGTAATCCATAAGTAGCATATAAATGCTTATGCACAGTATTGACTATCATTTTTTCTTTCTCTCTATCCAATACAGAAAATGGTAATGATACTGCCCAAATTTGATTTGGTCTTATTTTATCATCATTTTCATCTACAACATCATAAAGACAACTCTTTTCCTCATTCCAGAATCTATTGTTAAATGATTCTCTAACCTTTTCTGAAAGTTTTATATATTCACTATTATCGTCACCAAACTTTTTAGATAAGTCTTCCATTATTTTTAGTGCATTATACCATAAGGCATTTATTTCAACTGGCTTTCCATGTCTCGGTGTTACAACATAATCACCAACTCTAACATCCATCCAAGTAACTTGATCAAGTCCTCCACCAGCAAATACTAATCCATCACTATCCATTCCAATTGAAAAGTCTGTCTTACTTGCATAAGCATTATATATCTCTTTTAATTTTGGATATATTTTTTCCTCTATGAACCTGTAATCACTTAAATCACCAGTATACTTTAAGTATTTATAAACAGCTTGGAAATACCATAAAGAAGC
The DNA here is from genome assembly GCA_900543325.1 of uncultured Clostridium sp. GTDB lineage: Bacteria > Bacillota > Clostridia > Clostridiales > Clostridiaceae > Clostridium. The sequence goes on from UQQU01000089.1 coordinate 10,551, forward strand.
ATCTACAGTATTATATCCTGGTTCCGTATTAGCATCTGGAAATACATTGGGAACTAATCCATTTTTTATATATTTTGCAAATGACTCCAATATTTCTCTAGCATCACTAAATCTTTTTGTTACTAAAGTCAAACCTTCAAATGCAATCATTGTATCTCTACCCCAATCTGTGAACCAAGGTAGTCCTGCTAATACAGTTTTTAATCCTGTACTTTCTCTATTTACAATAAAATGATCTCCTGCCTTAACTAAGTTATTAGCAAAATCATCTTTTAAATCTGCATTTTCAACTAACTCTTCTGCTCTTGCTTTATATTCTCTTACAATATCAAATCCTGATTTTTCCTTTAATCCTTCTATTGTACATTTAATATAAAACTTTTTCTTTTCAAAAGGTTTTAATTCAATATGAATTTCATATGGTGTGTAATGATTATCTACACCTAAGAATCCAGTTCTATGATCAATCATATAAAAATGATTTTCCTCTATTAAATAATTTGGTGTTGCCATACTTGTAGGAATTAAACTTCTATCATAATAACTACCTTCTGATGTATAAAACTCTATTTTTATATCTTTGTTGTTATCTGGTATTAATGTTAAAGTTTTTTCATCTACCTTAACATCGAATTTTAATTCTGATCTTTCGCTTGTTTCTCCAGCTTCTCTATAATTAAATAACGGAACTAAATTTAACTTAGCTTCCTCACTCCCATTTTCAATTTCATAGCATACAGCAACAGTATTATGTCCATACTCCATAGCTATAGTTTTATTTATGCAAACATCTTCAACTCTATATCTATACTCTGGAATCGTATCCAAAATAAACTGCTCTAAATACTCTTGTCCATTTTTTGAAGTTCCTATATATTGCTGAGATGTTAAATCATATTCTCTATCTTTAATAATAATTTGCTCTTGCACTCTTGTAAGTATAAGCTTTCTATTTACAGGCGCATTTAATGAAGCTATTAAATATCCATGAAAAGCCTGCGAAGCTCCACCAGCAACAGTATGGTTAGCATATCCACCTATTCCATTACCAACTACCCATGATAATTCATTACCATCTTCTATCGTTTTCCACATTCCTCTTCCATACTTATACATATATTCTTCCCCTTCTTTTACTAAGTTATATTCCGATAATGAAATTATACATAAGTTTTTTTTTACAAACAATAAAACATATCTGCTACTTTTACACTAAAACTGCTAAATTGTTCGTTAGAGCTTGAATGCCGTGATGACGAAAATTAATGATATTCCCTACAAAAATTATGTAAATTTCGTTAAGAATTTATATCTTTCTTTCCATAAAAACTGCTAAAGCTTC
>UQQU01000090.1 GCA_900543325.1 uncultured Clostridium sp.
GTACGGTGGTGTGAGAGGACGGAAAATAAAATAATTATTTTCCTCCTACTCGATTCGACAAAAAACGGTATACCTCCGGGGTTAATACATATATTGACGGTATACCTCCGGGGTTAATACATATATTGGAATTGGCGCGGAGATAAGTAATAATTATTTTGCTAAAACATAAAAAGTTTGATATAAATAATATAGGAAAAAAATTAAACTAACATAAGAGGTGAATTTAGTGAGTAAAAATTTAAAAGTAGGTAAGATAGTAAATACTCATGGTTTAAAAGGTGAAGTTAAGGTTATTCCATTAACAGATGATATGAGAAGATTTGATGATTTAGAGCATGTTTTAATTGAAGGTAAAGAAGTTAAGATAGAAAAGTGTAAATATCAAAAGGATAGAGTTATAGTTAAGCTTAAAGGTATAGATAAAATAGAAGATGCAGAAAGACTTAAAGAAAAGTTTATGGAAGTAGAAAGAGAAAATGCAGTTGAGCTTGAAGAAGATTGCTATTTTTTAGCGGACTTAAGAGAATGTACAGTTTTTGATACTGAAGGAAAAGAACTTGGTAAGATCTATGATGTTATACAAACTAAAAATAATGATGTATATTGGATAAGAAAACCAAAAGAATTATTAATACCTGTATTAAAAAGTATAGTAGTGGATATTAATATAGATGAAAGAAAAATTACAATAAGACCAGTAGGAGAATGGATGGATGAAGATTAGTATTCTAACTCTATTCCCAGAGATGTTTAATATTTTTAATCATAGTATAATAGGGAAAGCACAAGAAAAGGGATTAGTTTCAATCGATACTTTAAACATAAGAGATTATACGTTAAATAAGCATAAAAAGGTTGATGATTATCCTTATGGTGGTGGAGCTGGTATGGTGATGGCAGCACAACCTGTTGTGGATTCTATAAGGGCTTGTAAAGAAAAAAATAATGGGAAAGTAATTTTTTTAGGGCCTAAAGGTAAAACTTTTAATCAGGAAATGGCAGAAGAGTTGTCAAAGGAAGAAAATCTAATTTTTCTTTGTGGACATTATGAAGGTATAGATGAAAGAGCTTTTAAAGAAGTGGATATGGAAATTTCTCTAGGGGATTTTGTATTAACTGGTGGAGAAATGGCTGCTATTCCTGTAATTGATTCTATTTTGAGATTAGTACCAGGAGTATTAAATAAATCTGAGAGCCATGAAGATGAATCATTTTCTGAAGGATTACTTGAATATCCTCAATATACAAGACCAGAAGTTTTTGAGGGGGAAAGTGTACCATCAGTATTATTATCAGGTCATCATGAGAATATAAGAAAATGGAGAAGGCTACAATCTTTAGAGATAACAAAGAAAAGAAGACCAGATTTATACAAGGATATAATACTTACAAAAGAGGATAAAAAACTATTAAATAGTAAAAAATAATAACTTGAAATATAAAAAAACTTATGTTACAATAACTTTTGTGCTAGTACGGGCGTTCCGCTGTCAAACAATTTGTTAAGAGCGTCAATTATCAATTTAGGAGGGAATGCACAATGAACGAAATATTAAGAGCTATAGAAGCAGAACAAATGAGAAACGATTTACCAAACTTCAATGTTGGGGATAACGTTAAATTACACGTTAAAGTTAAAGAAGGTAACAGAGAAAGAATCCAAATGTTCGAAGGTACTGTTATTAAGAGACAAAACGGTGGTTTAAGAGAAACTTTCACAGTAAGAAGAGTTGCTTACGGTGTTGGAGTTGAAAGAACTTTCCCAGTTAACTCACCAATCATCGAAAAGATGGAAGTTACAAGAAGAGGTAAAGTAAGAAGAGCTAAGTTATTCTACTTAAGAGATAGAGTAGGTAAGGCTGCTAAAGTTAAAGAATTATTAGCTAGATAATTAAAAGTTAATAAAGATATGAAGGGACTTAGTATTAAGTCCCTTTTTGTTTGCAATAATATAAGTGAGATTCTAAATTTTAATTTAGTTAATCGAACTTACAACTTGGAATTTATGGAGAGTTGTTTCATATAAAAATAATTGTTAAGAATAAATAATACATATTTAAAAAAGGAGGATGAATTATGGCTACTATAAATTGGTTCCCAGGTCATATGAAAAAAACAAAAAGGGAAATACAAGATAATTTAAAACTTGTTGATGCTGTAATAGAAATTAGAGATGCTAGAATTCCTAGAAGTTCTGCAAACCCAGATATAGATAAACTTTGTGCAGGTAAGCCAAGATTAATTTTATTAAATAAAAGTGATTTAACAGAAGCTAAGGTGACTAAAGATTGGATAAATGAATTATCTAGTGAAACTGTTAAAGTTTTAGAAGTTAATTGTTTAAAGGGTCAAGGATTACAACAAATAAAGCCAGCACTTTTAGAGTTATTAAAAGAAAAACATGAGAGAGCTAAAGCTAAGGGATTAGTTAAGTTCATGATGAGAGTAATGGTAGTTGGTGTTCCAAACTGTGGTAAATCTACATTTATAAATAAGATGGCAAGAAATAATATTGCTAAAACTGGAGATAGAGCTGGTGTTACAAAGAGTAAGCAATGGATAAAAACATCATTTGATATGGAAATGTTGGATACTCCAGGAGTATTATGGCCTAAATTTGAAGATGAGAGAACAGCCTTAAATTTAGCATTTACAGGTGCTATTAAGGATGAAATAATGGATATAGAAGAATTAGCATATAAGCTTGTTGAAAGACTTCAAGAATATTATCCAGATAGATTAATAGAGAGATTTGGAATTGAAGAAATACAAGAGAATCCATTAGATAATCTTGATGCTATTGCTAGAAAAAGAGGATGTATAATGGCACGTAATGAAATTAATTATAATAGAATTGCTGTTATGCTTATTGATGAATTTAGAGGTGGAAAGCTTGGAAAAATTTCTTTAGAACGTCCAGATGATGTTTTTGAAGAAGAAGAAGTTATAGTTAAGGAAGAAACTGAAAAAGAAAGAAAAAGAAGAATAAGAAAAGAAAAGAGAAACGAAAAGAAAAAGGAAAAAAGATAATGGATATATTAACTACAGATATTAGCAGTTTAAGTTTTAAATGTGTTAAAGAAAAAGTAGATGAAATAAACATAAATGAACTTTATAATTCTAAAGAGTTAATTGATATTATAAATATATTAAAAAGTGATAAAAGAAAAAATATTAACAGTTTAGGTGCTAAGCTTCAAAAAGCTAAAGAAAAAATAGAAAATGAGATTAAAAGAGTTAGAAATATGTATAACTTTGATAAATCATTTGAGAATTATAATATTATTGCAGGAGTAGATGAAGTTGGAAGGGGACCTCTAGCAGGGCCTATAGTATCATGTGCAGTAGTATTAGACTTAAATGTTCTAGATGAAGATTTAATTTTATGGATTAACGATTCAAAAAAATTAAATGAAAGAAAAAGACAAGAATTAGCAGATATAATAAAGGAAAAAGCATTGGCATATTATATAGCATCTCGTGATTCTAAAGAAATTGATGAAAGAGGAATAGGTGTTTGTAATAATGAAGTTTTTCTAGAAGCTTGTAATAGCTTAAAAGTAAAGCCAGACTTAGTATTATCTGATGGATATACAGTAAAGGGAATACAAATTCCTAATAAATCTGTAATTAAGGGGGATACAAAGTCTGCCTGTATTGCAGCTGCATCTATAGTAGCTAAAGTTTATAGAGATAATTTAATGAAGGAATATGCTGAAAAATATCCTCATTATGCTTTTGAAGAAAATGTTGGTTATGGAACTACAAAGCATATAGAAGGAATAAAAGAGTACGGTCCTACAGAAATACATAGAATGTCATTTTTAACTAATATTCTATCTAATAGCTAGTAATTTTAATAATCTAATATAAATTTGAGTTGATAATGTGTCAGACTTATAAATAAGAAAATTTAATTAATATAATCTAAATGCATCTTTTATATGATTTAATTTAAAAGATGCATTTGTATTATTAAAAATAATTTCAATAATATCATACCGAACATTGTAATTGTGATATTTTTTACATAATAAATAGATTTGAGATAACTTTATAATTTGTTTTTGTTTATAGTAGGTAACAGATTCCATTGGACTTCCAAAGGAGTTTGTATACCTACTTTTTACTTCGCAGAAAATTATAAGATTATTACTTCTACATATTATATCTATTTCACCATATCTATTACTATAATTCATATCTAATATATTATATCCATTATTAATAAGAAAATCATGAGCTATATTCTCACCATAGTCTCCAATTGCTTTATTATACTTTTTCATATTTTCACCTCTACTCATAAGGATAGACTTTAAGATTTTTTTTATTCAAATTAGGTTAAAGAATTAAATCCATGTCAATAATGAAGAAAGTGAATATGGTAAAGAAGGGATTGATTTAAAATATGGCTTTGAAAATAATTAGTGCTACACATAGAGGACTAGATGGTGTATTGATAAGTGTTGAAGTTGATATAACTAGGGGAATTCCTAGTTTCTCCATTGTCGGATTGCCAGATACATCAATTAAAGAATCTAAGGAAAGAGTAAGATTAGCAATAGTAAATAGTGGGTATGAATTTCCATTAGGAAGAATTACTATAAATTTAGCTCCTGCAGATGTAAAAAAAATAGGTAGTCTTTTAGATTTACCAATAGCCCTTGGAATATTGATGGTATCGGGACAAATTGAAGAAAAGTCATTAGATGATTATATAATTTTTGGGGAACTTTCTTTAAATGGTGAATTAAAGGGTGTCAAAGGAGCGGTACCAATTATTTTTGAAGGTGATAATAAAAAAAAGCAAAATTTCATTTTTCCACTTGAAAATTTGAAAGAAATGAGAAGTTTTGTTTTAGGAAACTTTTTTCCTTTTAAGACATTGAATCAAGTAATATCATATATACAAAATGAAGATTTACTTCCTTATAAAGGAGAAAAAAAGAGAAGGAATAAAGAGTTTTTTGTTAATAAATTTGAAGATATAATGGGGCAATATACATCAAAAAAAGCTATGGAAATTGTAGCTGCTGGTAATCATAATATAATGTTATTTGGTTCACCTGGATCGGGTAAAACAATGTTAGCAAAGGCGTTACCATCCATATTACCTCCTATGACTATAGAAGAACAACAAGAGGTGGCAAAAATATATAGTATATCAGGATTATGGAATGAAGGATATGATATATCAAGACCTTTTAGGGCACCTCATAACACTATAACTAAAACAGCATTAATTGGTGGAGGAAAAGATGTAAAGGCCGGTGAAATAACTTTAGCTCATAATGGAGTTTTATTTTTAGATGAAATATTAGAATTTAAAAAAGAAGTATTAGAGCTTTTAAGGCAACCCTTAGAAGATAAGGTGATAAATATTTCAAGATTAAAGGAAAGTTATACATTACCAAGTAATTTTATATTAGTTGGAACTTTTAATCCATGCCCTTGTGGAAAGATGCTAGATTATGATACAGGATCAACATGTACATGTACTGAGTTAGAAAAGAAAAGATATATAAACAGAATGTCTAGAGCACTATTAGATAGAATTGACATATTAAACTTTGTTCCAAGAATAAAATTAACTGAAATTGTTGGGAAAAAGGATAAAATCAATTCTGACAATATGCGACACAATGTAATTTTAGCAAGAGAAATTCAAAAAGAAAGATTTAAGGGGACGAAATATAGATATAATTCTGAGATTGTAGGTAAAGATGTGTTAAATTTATGTAACATTAATAAAAATGCCAAAAAAGTTTTGGAGGAATATTATCGTAGATATGATATAACCCTTAGAGGATATACTAAAATAATAAAAGTAGCTAGAACTATAGCAGATTTAGAGTGTAGTAGTGAAGTAATGGATTATCATATTATTGAAGCTATCGGATTTAGAAAAAATATTTTTGGAGAAATAATATAGAAAGGATTCAAAATATGGATAAGTATAAAATATGGTTTATATCATTAAAAATATCTGATTCATCTAAGATAAAGTTAATAGAAAAGTATAATAATGAAGAAAATATTTATAATAATATTGATAATATAATTAAAGAAAAATTATTGCATAAAAATTTTCTAATGCGATTAAGTGTTAAAAATAGTATTGAAGAAGAAAAATTAGAGGAATATTTATTTAAAAATCACATAAAGTATGTAACATATTCATGTAATTTGTATCCACAAAAACTAAAAAATATAACTAATCCACCCTATGTTCTATTCTATAAAGGTGATATATCTTTATTTGATTATAATATGGTTGCTATTGTTGGAGCTCGAAAAAATACTAATTATGGAGAACAGGTTACTAAGTTTATAGCATCTGAATTATATAATATTTCATATGGTGTTGTAAGTGGGGTAGCTGCCGGAATAGATTCAATAGCACATAGAGAAATTTTAAGTAGAGGTGGAAAAACAATAGGTGTTTTAGGTTGTGGTATAGATATTATATATCCAAGATTCAACAAATATTTATATGATAAAATTTCTGAAAAAGGTCTATTAATATCAGAATTTTTACCTGGAACAAAACCAATGTCATATAATTTTCCACAGCGAAATAGAATAATAAGTGGTTTAAGCAATGGTGTAATTGTTATAGAAGCATCTAATAGAAGTGGATCACTAATAACAGTGGATTATGCATTGAATCAATCTAAAGATGTTATGGTTGTACCAGGGCCGATTTTTAACGAAACTAGTAAAGGATGTAATTTATTAATTCATCAAGGAGCACGCCCTTTTTTAGGAAAAGATGATTTATATGAATTTCTTAATATAATTAAAAAAGAAAATAAAAATAATGCTAAAAATAGTATTAAAGAATGTTTGATGGATGTAATAGGTAGAGAGCCTATACATATAGATAAAATAATTGGAAGTCTAAATATTGACAGGATAGCTTTATTTGAGTTATTATTTGAAATGCAAAATGAAAATGAAATTATTTGCCTACCAGGCAATTATTACGTAAAGATTAGTTAGAGTTTTAGGGGGGTAAAAGCTCCTAAGAGATAAATAGGAGTTGATGGTATGGGTCAGAATCTTGTTATTGTAGAGTCACCTGCAAAAGCAAAGACAATTAGTAAATATTTAGGAAAGAATTATACAGTTGAAGCCTCAATGGGCCATGTTAGAGATTTACCTAAAAGTAAATTAGGTGTTGATATAGAAGATAATTTTAATCCAAAATATATCACTATTAGAGGAAAAGGCGAATTAATAGCTAAATTAAAAAAAGCAGCTAAAAAAGCAGATAAAATTTATCTTGCAACCGACCCCGATAGAGAGGGAGAAGCAATATCATGGCACTTAGCAAATATATTAAAAATTTCAGAAGATGATACATGCAGAATAGTATTTAATGAAATAACTAAAAGTGCTGTAAAAGAATCAATAAAAGAAGCAAGAAAAATAAATTTAAATTTAGTTGATGCGCAACAAGCAAGAAGGGTGTTAGATAGACTTGTTGGTTATGAAATAAGTCCTATACTTTGGAAAAATGTTAAATGGGGACTAAGTGCTGGAAGAGTTCAATCAGCTGCATTAAAACTTATTTGTGATAAAGAAGAAGAAATAAAGGCCTTTGAAGCGAAGGAATACTGGACAGTAGATTGTGTTTTAAAGAAGGAAAGAAAAAAATTCCCGATAAAACTAACAAAATATGAAAATAAAAAATTAGAAATAGCAACTGAAGAAGAAGCACAGAAGATAATAAGAGAATTATCGGAAAATGATTACAGAATAGATAAAGTCAAAAAAGGTAATAGATTGAAAAATCCATTACCACCATTTACAACAAGTACTTTGCAACAAGAAGCATCTAAAAAGCTTAATTTTATGACTAAAAGAACTATGTCTATAGCACAAGCTCTTTATGAAGGGATTGATGTAAAAGGATATGGTACAGTAGGTTTAATAACTTATATGAGAACTGACTCTGTAAGAATTTCAGAAGAGGCACAAGGAAAAGCTATTGACTTTATAAAAGAAAGCTATGGAGAGGAATATATTCCAGAGAAGCCTAGAGTATATAAAGGAAAGAAAAATATCCAAGATGCTCATGAAGCTATAAGACCTTCTCATATAGAAATAACACCAGAAATAGCAAAAGCAAGTTTATCAGCAGAGCAATATAAATTATATAGTTTAATATGGAAGAGATTTATTGCAAGTCAGATGACTTCATGTTCATTAAATACCAATAGCATTGATATAGTAAATGGAGCATATTCATTTAAAGCATCTGGTTCAACTATTAAATTTGATGGTTTTATGAAAGTTTATGATTATACAACAGAAGATGATGAAAATGATGTATCATTACCAGTATTAGAGGAAGGTGAGATATTATTACCTGCATCTGTAGAAGGGAAACAACATTTTACTCAACCACCAGCAAGATATACAGAAGCATCATTTGTAAAATTACTTGAAGAAAAAGGAATAGGAAGACCAAGTACTTATGTTCCAACTATATCTACATTATTAAGTAGAGATTATGTTTCGAGAGAAAAGAAAAATTTAGTACCAACTGAATTAGGTTTTATAGTGAACAATATAATGTCAGATTATTTTAAACAAATAGTTGATGTAGATTTTACAGCTGATATGGAAAGAAAACTTGATTATATCGAAGAGGGTAGTGAAGAATGGAAGGAAGTAGTAGGAGAATTCTTTGCACCACTTAAAATAGCTATAGATAAAGCAGAAAAAGAGATTTCAAAAGTAGTAATTGAAGATAAAGTAAGTGATGTTCCATGTGATAAGTGTGGAAGAATGATGGTTATAAAACGTGGAAGATATGGTGCCTTCTTAGCATGTCCAGGATATCCTGAATGTCATAATGCTAAACCAATAGTTGAAGAATTAGATGTTCCATGTCCAAAATGTGGGGGAAAGATATTAGCGAAGAGAAGTAAAAAAGGAAAGAAATTCTTTGGATGTTCTAATTACCCAAATTGTGACTTTGTAAGTTGGAATGAACCTATAAAAGAACCATGTTCAAAATGTGGTAGCTATATGACTATTAAGTATTCAAAGACTAAGGGTAAATATGCTATATGTTCAAATAATGAATGTGGAAATACAATGCCTTTAGAAGATGATACTGAAAAGAAGAAAGATGATAAGTAAATAAATATTTGTCATGACCCTTGTCGAAAGAATGTAAAAATTGTTGTAAAAAAAAATCTTATATGATAGTATAAGATTAAGAAGTAATATTTCAAAATTTTGATAATTTTGAAAATTAACAATTGAGAGATAAAGGTTATGATGGGGGGAGTATTTAATTGTCATCATTATTAAATAAAACTAGAAGATTAAATAAAATACTACAAAAGGGTGGAGCAGACCCAGTAGTATTCGATGATATATGCAAGCTTTTAAGTGAAGTATTAGCATGTAACGTATATATAATTAGTAGAAAAGGAAAAGTTTTAGGACATACTTTTTCAACAGATTTTGAGTGCGGAATAATGAAAAAGTATGTTTTAGAAGAATGTAGATTCCCACTAGCATATAATGAGAGTCTATTAAAAATTACAGAAACTTTAGCAAATTCTATGAGCAATGGTAATTGTGTATTTAAAGGAGAAGGTGCTTGTGAAGTTTCTAATAAAATATCTACTATAGTACCGATAGTAGGAAATCGTGAAAGAATGGGAACATTACTTTTAGCAAGATTTGGAGAAGAGTTTACAGATGAAGATTTAGTATTAGCAGAACATAGTACAACTATAGTTGGAATGGAAATGTTAAGAGCTAAACAAGATGAATTAGAAGAAGAAGCAAGAAAGAAAGCTGTAGTTCAATTAGCAATTGGAACTTTATCTTATTCAGAATTAGAAGCTGTGGAACATATATTCAATGAGTTAGAAGGTAATGAAGGTCTATTAGTTGCATCTAAGATTGCGGATAAAGTTGGAATAACAAGAAGTGTTATTGTAAATGCTTTAAGAAAGTTTGAAAGTGCTGGTGTAATTGAGTCAAGATCTTTAGGAATGAAAGGAACTCATATTAAGATTTTAAATGAAAAATTAGTAGAAGAGTTAAAGAAGATAAGATAAAAATAAGCTATACAAAGGTATAGCTTATTTTTTTATAAATATTTAATAAAAATAAAAGAAAAATTAAGTAAATAAAAGAAAAGAGATAATTAAATTTAGTTTTATATTTTTAAATTAGGATATAATATATAGTGAATCTTTTAAACCATTCAAAAGTGTTAGAATTTAATAAGTTTTTTATGCAAGGAATATAATAAATTTATGCTTTTATGACGTGAAAGATAAAATATGCAAAAAATATGTTGCTAGGATATAAAGCTTATGATATACTAACCTAGGTAAATAAATACGCACACAGCCCAATTTATAAAGTTGGTGCCTAATTTTGGGAGGCTTTATAAGAATGAAGGTTGTGGAGGAAAAACCAGGAGGTAACAAAATGTCAGTAATATCAATGAAACAATTATTAGAAGCAGGCGTTCACTTTGGACACCAAACAAGAAGATGGAACCCTAAGATGGCTCCATATATATTCACAGAAAGAAACGGAATATATATAATAGATCTTCAAAAGACAGTTAAGAAGGTAGAAGAAGCTTACAACTTCATCAGAGAAGTATCAACTGAAGGAAAAGACATTCTTTTCGTTGGAACTAAGAAGCAAGCTCAAGAAGCTATCCAAGAAGAAGCTATAAGATCAAACATGCACTTCGTAAACAACAGATGGTTAGGTGGTATGTTAACTAACTTCAAGACTATCAAAACTAGAATTAAGAGATTAGAAGAATTACAACAAATGGAACAAGATGGAACATTTGATGTTTTACCTAAGAAAGAAGTAATCAAATTAAAAGGTGAAATGGAAAAATTACAAACTAACCTTGGTGGTATCACTAACTTAGATGTTAACAACATCGGAGCTATGTTTGTAGTTGACCCAAGAAAAGAAAAGAATGCTATATCAGAAGCTAAAATATTAGGAATCCCAGTAGTAGCTATAGTTGATACTAACTGTGACCCAGAAGAAGTTGATTACGTAATTCCAGGAAACGACGATGCTATCAGAGCTGTTAAATTAATAACTGCTAAATTAGCTGATGGAATCATCGAAGGAAGACAAGGCGAACAATTAGCTGAATAATAATTTAAGAGGTAGGTGAGGGAAACTTCATTTACCTTTTAACCTAGAATATGGTTTACATTTAATGTTAAGGAGGAATTTAATAATGATAACTGCTAAATCAGTTAAAGAATTAAGAGAAATGACTGGTGCAGGGATGATGGACTGCAAAAAGGCTTTAGTTGCAACTGAAGGTGACATAGAAAAAGCTGTTGAATTTTTAAGAGAAAAGGGATTAGCTGCTGCTGCTAAAAAAGCTGGTAGAGTTGCTGCTGAAGGTATCGTTAAGACTTTCGTTTCAGCTGATAAGAAAACTGCTGCTATGGTAGAAGTTAACTGTGAAACTGACTTCGTTGCTGCTAACGAAGAATTCGTT
>UQQU01000091.1 GCA_900543325.1 uncultured Clostridium sp.
TCCTGGAGATTATATAATCAATTTTTCGGCATCACGGCATTCAAGCTTTAACGAACAATTTAGGTAATTTGTCACGTGGGGAGGATTATGGTATACTAAGGGAAGCGGGGGTGGCGAATGAAGATTAAAACTAATATAAAAGATAATTGCTTTATGATTATTGTCGTTATATTAATGATAAGCTTTACAGCAAATATTTATCAGTCTATTTTGAATAAGAAATATTGGTATGAACTCGGAAAACAAAATTATAATAAGATAGAAGAAATAAGATTTAGAAATGAATCTATACTTTCAATATTAGATAGTTGTGTTACAGCAGAAAGCGTAAATAATGGGGATCTTTTAGCACTTTACAAAAATTATAGTAAAATTTCAGAAGCAGAATTAAGCCTTTGGAATAATTATCTTGCTGATGATAATAAAACATTAAGAGGGTTTAAAAATAAGGCAAAAAATATAGTTGTAAATACAAAAACTAAAAATGAATTATATTCAGAAATAGAAGAGTTAATTTATTCATATATTCAAAATGATATGACAGAAAAAATTGATGTTATAGAATTAAATGGAAAAGCAGCAAATGACTTTAAAACATTAAGAAGCATGGCATTAGATTTAAATAATTATTTTAATAGTTTTTATGAGGAAAACTGTAATGTTCCTGAAAGTAAAAAAGAGGATATAATGATTAAAGAAGATTATTGGGTTGATATTTTACAAGGAATTCAGGAAGTGAATAATAAATATGTAGAGTATAGTTTTACATATGAAAATGCAATTAATAATTAAAAATATTGTAGTTAAATTATAGACAAGTCATTTATGATTTGAAAATTTTAAGTTTGTAGTTAATTTTATTTATAATAAAAAAGCTAAGCAATTTTGCTTAGCTTTTTTGTATCTTAGTGGTGACATCCACCACCACAAGATCCACAACCGCCTTCAACTTCGATAACTGGTTTTAAAGATAGCCCTCTACCACCGTTTTCTTCAGATGAAAGTAATCTAAATCCACCGAATTCATCAACTAATTTTTCTTCTGCAATTAAAGTTATGTCGTTAATCTTTTCAGAAACGTCTCCTTCTTTTGCTTCATCAACAGTTATGTTAAAAGCTGGTCCGCTACAACCAAATCCAGCTAAGTTAATTCTTATACTAAAGTTTTCTACTTCGTTTTCTACAAGGAAAGCCTTGAATTCGTTATATGCTTCTTCACTTACTAAAAATTTATTCATAATATTCACCTCTTGAATTTATTCAAATTATGTTTATAGTATACCATATTACTCGGAAATAGCAATATGTTTTTTATAAGCAAAATGTAAAAAAATGACTTGAAGTCCAATAAAGTTACTATCAATTATAATAATTTATGAATATTATATCTTGTATAACTGATTTGGAGGAAACTTTATGGATAACAATATATTAAATCAAGATATATTAAATGGATATTCACATAGGGATTATCATGATAAAATTCATTCAATTATAGAAAATATTAAAGAAACAATATTTTTAACTGAAGAGAATGGATGGATAAATAGTGATGGAAATAAAGTAGATGTTGGAACTTGGAATAGAGATTCTAGAATTGCTACTTTAGATAATAAAATAGAACAAAGAGGAAAGTTATTTATAATAAAGGTTAGCAATGCTACAATAGATGGAACAGGAGTAATTATTGGGCATAATAATGTAGCAATAAATATTGTAGGGCAAAAAGAGTTAACCTTAAAAAATTTTATAATAGAAAACTGTGAATTGGGTATGTATATAGAATTTTCACAAGGAGTTTCTATTCAATATATATCTTTTAAAGAAAATAAGCAGGCAATTTCAATAAATAGAAGTAGTGAAATTAGAGTGAAAAATAACTTAATAGAATCAACAAAAAATTCTTGTGTAGGCATATTCATATTAGATTCAGGAAAAGTACTGATACAAGATAATTCTATATATCTTAAGATAAGCGCTACTGTTAATAAAAATATGCAAGATAACTATTCGGGAATAACAACTGAAAATTCAACTGCTATTTATATAATAAATAATGAAATTGAAATTATTGATGGAAATTGTGAAATAGAAAATTTAGAATCCTATTGTGTAAATGGATATTGTATTAATAGCTATTCAACTCACGATACACTTGTAAAATCTAATAATTTATATATTGAAAATAATACTTTTAATCTAAATAATTGCAATTTAGTAGAATTAAATTTTTCTTCAATTTATTTAGATTCTAACAATACACGAATAGATATTGAAGAAAATAATATTGTAGTAGAATTTAATAAGCTTGATACTAGTTGTAATGTTTTCGGAATAGGTTTTTATGGTATTCTTTATTCTAATAAAAATAATGCTAATAGTATAAAGAATAATTATATTTCAGTAGAAGATAATATTTATAATCTAAATTCAAATGTAAATAGTGTTAAATATATTTGTTTTATAGGAGTTCTATTGGACTTTTATAATAGTTATAATGAGATAAAGGAAAATCAAGTAGTTCTACAAGAAAATGTAGCATCATTTGAACCAGGGTCAAATAGGGCTGCAAATTTAGTTTGTGGAGTATATTTGAATCTTAATAATAAAACTAATAATATAATTGATAATGACTTTTTTATTAAGAAAAATAATATTGCTAAAAGAGATTCTATAATAACTAATTTCTCATTAATTTATTTATATTATAATAATATTTGTAATACTATTAAGGGTAATAATTTAAATGAAAGCCAGGGAAATGGAATTATATTAATTAGTAAAAATGATGTTACAGAAATATTAGAAAATAATATTATGAATAATGTAACTAATGGAATATTATTATCACAATTAAAAAATATAGATGCAACTAATACAGTTATAATAAAAGGGAATAGCATAATTAATAATGGAGAGTATGGTCTTTATATTACTAAAGGAAATTATTTAAACATTGTAAGAGGTAATAATTTTATCAGCAACATTAATAAAAATATTTATGATGATAATTCCTCAGAGTTTATGAGTTACTATGAAAAAAATTATTATAATGATTGGAATGGGAAAGAGCCATATATAATAGAAAATTCTAATTTTAAGGATTACTACTCAAGTAAACATCCATATTATAAGAATAAAGGATAGTTTAATAATAAAGTCGGCTAAGGCCGACTTTATTATTGAATTTTGAATAAATTGGCAATATAATATAAAAGGTATTGAAGATACTATTTATTAAGAGATATTTTGATGAGGTTTTGACTAGTTTAAATTATAAATTTTGTATAAATAAAAAAGAGTTAGTTAACATAAGGTTTAAGCTATATAATAAATTAATATTATGTTATAAAGAGAGGATTGTTAAATTTGAAGCCTTTTGATAAAAGCTATGTTTTGGATAAAATAAAAGAATATAATTGTAAAATAAATAAAAGTAAAATCGGTGATTATGAGATAAAATCAATAGATGGATTAAAGGGAATAGTTCAAGGATATTTATACCAAAAAGAAGATGAATATGATATAGAAATACTTGAATTACATGGTCCTAGCCATATTTGGATGAGATTAACACCATTAGAAATACAAGCTTCATATTTTGCTATAAGTATGGCAAAAGGAAAAGTTGGCGTTGTTGGATTAGGTCTTGGATATGTGATAGAAGAAATGGCCCAAAAGCCAGAAGTAGAGGAAATAGTTGTTTATGAAATCAGCCAAGAGGTAATAGATTTATATTATAGCAATTTTCCTAAGAATCCTAAAATAAAAGTAGTCTGTTGTAATGCTTTTGAGGCAGAAAGTAGAAAGTTTGATTTCTTCTATGCCGATATTTATGAGTATGAGATAACATCGCAAATAGTTGAGGATTATAAAAAGTTTAATGAACTTCATGAGATTGAAGAGTATAGCTTTTTTGGAATGGAACATTTTTTATTAAGTTGTAGTTATACAGAAATAGTATGGGTATATATACCTGAAAACTGGATGGAATCAAGTAGAAAAGCCTTTGAATCAATACAGGAGTCTAATCTTTTAGACTATTATGAAAAACTAGATGAAAACCTAGTATCTCAAGTACTAGAAGAATTTAAAATTGTACTGAATGACATTTAATGTAAGGAGCTCCGGGGTCAATCCAAATATTGGATTGACCCCGGAGGTAATTTTATTTATTTACAAAAAAATATTTGATTTTGTGTTTAAGTCTTGGAAAAGTGGCAATATTATTAATATCCCCTAATAATTTAAATATATATTTTACTAAAAAAAGTGCAGGATTCTCCCCCCTATGCGCTTTTTTTATTGGAAATTTTCCTAATTCAATAAAAAAGAAACTTAAATATATTGACTTATTTACATAAAATGGAAATAATATATTTATAAGATATTTAAAAAAAGTAATATAATAAATTTATTCGGGGTATGGGGTATGAGAGGTGCTGTAATAGATATAAGAGGAAATAGAAGAGAAAAGTTAGGTAAATTTTTGATTGCTATATATATATTAAATATTATAGATTTAATATTTACAAAGTTTTTATTATGGAAAGTACCATGTTTATTTAATGATGTGCATATGTTTTTAAGGCCTCTAATATATGGATTAGAACCATATTTTTTAAAGATTGGGGTAATGGCATTGATATTAATTTATTGGTATTGGAGAAGTGAAAAAGCTAATATCATTCAAATGAATAGATCAATATTAGTTGGACAGATATTGATTGGAGCATATATTTTAATTAATGTAGTTCATTTGGTGAATTTAGTAATATATATAAATTAAGATTAAAATAGTTATGAATAGATTATTATTATAATTATATAGTGATTTTATGTTAAAGTTTATAAAAATTGAATAAGAAAAGCGGTACAGTAAGATTAAGTATTATAATATTAAGTAGGCACTATAAAGTGATAAGTTCATTTTGTAGTGTTTTTTTATTATAAATTTTATTTTAAATAATAGTGAGAAATTAAATATTGCTAAAATATTAATTAGTTTCTTTAAATTAAAACTTTATTTTAAAATCTAGGGTCTAATTGATATAGGTACCTATGGGCAGTTAAATTTTAAGAAGTAGAAGGAGAATATATATGTTTGATGAGAAGATAGTAAAAAAGGCTATTAAGGGAAATGACAAAGCCTTTATTATTCTTATGAATCAATGCAAAGAGCAAATTTATAGAACGGCATTTGCTTATGTAAAAGAAGAAGAAACAGCGCTAGATATTGTTCAAGAAGTTGTTTGTAAGGAATATAAATCAATTGAAAATCTAAGAGAACCAAAATTTTTTAATACATGGATAATGAGAATAGCCATTAATATATCTACAGATTTTTATAATAAGAAAAATAAAATAGTATGTATGGAGCAAGATGAATTGATAAGTAAAATGGATATTAAACATGATACTAATCATGATGAAAGATTATTCTTAATGGAATCTTTAGACAAGCTTCAAGATAAATATAAAAAAATAATTATATTAAAATATTTTGATGATTTGACTTTTAAAGATATAGCAGAAATTTTAAATATGTCGGAGAACACTGTTAAAACAAATCTGTATAAAGGTCTTTCTATTTTGAGAAATGATATGAAAAAGGAGATAATTTAATATGAATAATAATATTAAGGATATAATAAAAATACCTAAAGAATTAGATAATGCTGTATTAAAAGGTTTTGAAAAAGGTAAGAGAGAAAAGAAAAGGGCTAAACAAAAGGTAATATTTAAAAGAAGTGCAATAGCAGCAGGTATTATAGTAGCGGGAACAACAATGGCAGGAATGATTAACCCAGAGCTTGTAAGTGCAATTCCTATAGTTGGAGATGTATTTGAATATTTTAATGATGGAGTATATAAACAAGCTTCAGATAAATATGAAGAGTTAGGTAAAGATGTAAATGTAACGATTGAAGATAATGGGGTTAAAGTTACTCTTAATAAAGTTATTATTGATGATAATATTTTAGTTGCATCATTACTTGTTGAGTCAGATAAATTTATTGGATATGATGAATGGAGAAGTCCTCAAGACTTTTTAAATACTGATTTAAATATACTTATTAATGGAGAAATACCAAGTAGTTGGAGTCCTAAGGTAACTATTGTTAATGAAAGTACAGCCGCTATTATATTAGAAGCTAATGTTTCACACATTAAGATTGGTAATGAAGTTAATATAGATTTAGATATAAATAACTTTACTAGAGGAAGAAAAACTCTGGCAAAAGGAAATTGGGACTTTAATATCAAAACTATAAAAGGTAGTGAGTCTAATATTTATGAAGTTAACAAAAGTTTAAAGCTTACTGATGAAGAAATAAATATTGAAAAATTAGTCATTACACCATTAAATAATAGATTAACATTTTCAGGTATAACTGATGACTATGAGAATTTTAGAGCAGATGAAAATAAATTTATTATTAGAGATAATAGTGGAAAAATATTATTATTAGATTTTACATCCGGAAGTGTTAGTAATAAGGGGCAATATGAATATTCATATAACATTTTAAATGATTTAGGAAATACAGAATATATTGAAGTTATCAAAGTTGAAGGAAATACAGCTATAGAAAGAGAAATTAATGGATTTAATGAATATTTATTAAAGGCTTCATCTAGTGATGAAAGTAATGCTAATAGAAGTAATGAAATTATATCTAGAGAGCCTACAAAAGAAGAGTTAAGTGATGGATATGCATTAAGTAGTGTAAATTATAATGTTGATATTGATAGAGATAATGCATTTGAAAATATAGACTCTTTAATAGGTAAAGAAATAGCTGTTAATAATACCGATAAGATAATAGTTAAAGATATTGTAACTCATGATGATTATACTGAAGTTGTTATGAAAATTGATGGTAGTTATAATTATAGATTATTAAGTGGAATGGTATTATTTGATGAAGATATGAATGATGCTTGTGCTTTTGAAGGAGCTACCACTGTGTTAAATGATATTGAAGAAAAAATAGTAACTGTTAAATTAACTAAGATTGATCCAAGCAAAAAGTATACAATAGCAATTCCAGTAACTACAGATTTGGTTATTGATGAAAATGAGAAGGTAACTATAAATTTAAAGTAAAATTTGAGGCTAGCAATAATGCTAGCTTTTTTTATATATAAGTATAATCAGTATATCTCCATTTTATTTTAAATATAAAAGTATAATGATATAATTATCGTATAAATGTAAATAATTTAACTAAAGATAAAATTTTCGGAGGAAATAGTATAATGAATATAAATAGTAATAATTTTATACTTAAGCCTAAAAATGATTATGTATTTAAAAAGATTTTTGGTGATGAAAGGAATAAAGATATATTAATAGCATTTTTAAAAGCGGTTTTAAAAATAGATATAGAAGATGTACAAATATTAAATAGTGAGCTACCAAAGGAAAATATAGCAGATAAAAAAAGCATATTAGATATAAGAGCAACTATAAATAAGAATGTAGAAATTGATATAGAAATACAAGTATCAAGAACAATTTATATGCCACAAAGAAGTTTATATTATTGGTCAAAAATATATTGTGAACAATTAGAAAGTGGCGAAAAATATAATAAATTAAAAAAGACAATATGTATAAATATATTAGATTTCAATACTTTAGATACTAACAAATATCATAGTATGTTTAAGCTAAAGGAAAATGAAGAAAATTATGTTTTAACAGATTTATTAGAAATACACTTTTTAGAAATGAAAAAGTTAGATGAGTATAAAGAAAATGATGACTTATCACAATGGGTAAGTTTTATAAAGGCAGATTCAAAGGAGGTATTAGAGAAAATGGCGAAAGTAAATCCTAACATAGATAAAGCTGTAAATGTACTAACTACAATGAGTCAAGATAAAAAAGCAAGAGCAGAATATCTTTCACGTGAAATGGCACTGCATGATGAAGCTACTAAAATTGAAGAAGCTATGGAGGAAGGATATGAACAAGGATTAGAGCAAGGTATACAAAAAGGTATACAAAAAGGGATTCAGAAAGGGATTGAACAAGGGATTGAACAAGGAATTGAGAAAGGGATTGAACAAGCAAATATTAATAATGCTAAGAATTTCTTAAAGTTAGGTGTAGATGTAGAAATAATTGTTCAAGCAACAGGATTAAGTAAAGAAAAAGTGTTAGAACTTAAGAAAGAAATTTAAAATATTAAATAATGAGACTAGAAGTATATTTATTTTTGGTCTCATTATTGTTTTATGGGAAGGTAGTAAAGAAGATTATTTTAATATATGTATTAAATTATTACAATGATATTGGGTCTATTTATCAATTTGAGATATCTTATTAGAAATATGTATTTTGAAACCATATGTAATTTTATTATGGCAATGCTTATTTGAGTACCTATATCACTGTGGATTAAAAGGGAAAAAGATAATAAAAAGTAATGGAATAATTAATAAGTAATGTTAATAAACTTGTACAAAAGGAGTGATTATAAGTGAAGTTGAAAAAATATAAATATTTAATTTTAACTGTATCTATATTCTTTGTACTAGGTTCAATTACTATCTTATTAGACAACAAGAAGGTTAAAGACGAGGGTAAATTAGTTATTGAAGAAGATAATAGCGATTTACTTAAAGATAATTACAAAAGTAATTTAATTGTTGAAAGTGACGATAATAATACAGTTACTACTAAAGAAGAGGATGGAAGTATAAGGGTTTTACCAGAAAATGAAAGCAGATCTATAATGGTACTACCTAATCCTAATATAGATGGAGAAGTTATTTTGAAAAAATTGTGAAATTGAAGTAAGCTAGCATTTTATGCTAGCTTTTTATATATATAATAATAATAATTAGTGTATGAGCATTTTATTTTAAATATAAAATATAGGAAAAATGCCACTATAGAATAGAACATTTTTATTATTTCAAATTAAGCTCCGAAAATGGAATTACATCCTTAGGGGGAATACTATGTTCTCCAAGGAACTTTTCCATCCAGAACATATCATTCCATTGTCCAAACTTATATCCACATTTAGTGAAATGACCAACGGTCTTATATCCAAATTTTTTATGAAAGTTTTCACTTTTTTCATTAAGATAAGTAATACATGCATTCACATTAATTATATTTTGAAGTTTAAGATATCTTTCAAGCTCATTATAAAGTAAAGTACCAACTCCGTTCCTAGAGGAATTGGCTTCTACGTAAATAGAAGTTTCAACAGCCCAATCATAAGCACGTCTACCTTTAAAAGCACTTGCATAAGTATAGCCATAAATTTTATTATCTTTTTCAGCAACAATATAAGGATATTTTACTAATGTGTTTTTAATTCTATTTTCAAATTCTTCTACAGTTGGAGTATCATATTCAAAGGTTATAGCTGTATTTTCAACATAGTATTTATATATGGTAATAAGTTCTTTTGCATCTTCAGGTCTGGCTATTCGCACATTCATTGTTATTCCTCCAGTTTTTATAGTTAAATATTTATTATTACATTACCATATTTCAACTTGATGTTACAATGAAATAATAATAAGTAATAATATCTTAAGAAAGTTGAAAATGTATTTTAAATATTTAGAACTATAATAAGATTAGTGAAAAGTAATTATAAGAGGGGAAAATTAGTATGATGGAAAGTTATAGTGAAACTGTAACTTTTTAAATTGATGAAATTTAAAAGAGACTATATCAAAAATTATGGGTGTGTAAATTAATTTGATATAGTCTCTTATTTATTTTATATTACTTTACAACTATATTTACAAGTCTTCCTTTAATAACGATAACTTTTACTATAGTTTTTCCTTCAGTAGCAGCAACAATAGCTTCATCAGCTAAAGCAGCAGCTTTAATTCCTTCTTCATTTAAGTCAGAAGCAACATTAATTCTATTCTTAATCTTACCATTAACTTGGATAGCTATTTCAACTTCATCTTTAACTAAAGCCTTAGCATCGTATGTTGGCCAAGCTTCGTTAAATACTGAATACTTACCAGTTAATAATGACCATTGTTCTTCAGCAAAGTGAGGAGCAAATGGAGCTAAGATCTTAATAAAGCTTTCACATACAGTCTTTAAGAAATCTAAGTTCTTAGTTTCTTCTTGAACATACTTAGATAAAGCATTGATGAATTCCATCATTCTTGCAATAGCAGTGTTGAATTGCATTTTTTCTCCATCTTCAGTAACACCTTTAATAGCGTTATTTAACCAGAAGTTTAACTCTTTTTCTGCTTTGTCCATAGTATCTTTGTTGTTTGTACCGGCTTCGATAGCTTCTCTACAGATAGTTAAGTATCTTTCAATTCTATCTACGAATCTAGCAACAGATTTAATACCATCATCGCTCCAAGCTCCACCTTCAGTGTAAGCAAATCCAAACATTAAGTACATTCTAAATACGTCTGCACCATATTCTTTGATGTAATCATCTGGAGAGATAGTATTTCCTTTAGACTTAGACATCTTTAATCCGTCTGGTCCTAAGATAAGTCCTTGGTGAGTTAAGCTCTTGAATGGTTCATCAAAGCTTAAGTAACCCATATCTCTTAAAGCCTTAGTTATAAATCTTGCATATAATAAGTGCATACAAGCATGCTCTGGTCCACCAACATATTTGTCAACTGGAAGCATCTTATCTACTTTTTCTTTATCAAATGCAATTTCAGTATTTTTGTTATCTACATATCTCATTTGGTACCAAGAAGAGCAAACGAATGTATCTAAAGTATCACATTCTCTCTTAGCTGGCTTACCACAACAAGGACAAGTAGTATTAACGAATTCTTCGCATTTAGCAAGTGGTGACTTACCATCTGGAGCAAATTCAACATTGTATGGTAATTCGACAGGAAGATCTTTTTCTGGAACTGGAACAGCACCACAATCTTCACAGTAGATTATTGGAATTGGAGCACCCCAATATCTTTGTCTTGAAACTAACCAGTCTCTTAATCTGTAATTAACTTTAGCAGATCCTAAACCTTGTTTAGCTAATTTTTCAACAATAGCTTCTTTAGCTTGTTCTGTAGTTAATCCATCGAATTCACCAGAGTTAACTAAAACACCGTATTCACAGTATGGTAATTCAACTTCTTCACCTTTTTTGCTAGTTATAACTTGGTCTATTGGTAAGTTAAACTTAGTTGCAAAAGCATAGTCTCTTTCATCGTGAGCTGGAACAGCCATAACAGCACCAGTACCATAAGTTGCAAGAACATAGTCTCCAACCCAAACTGGAACTTCCTTACCATTTATAGGGTTTATAGCGTATGAACCAGTGAATACACCTGTTTTTTCTCTTGTAAGAGATTGTCTTTCTATATCAGATTGCTTTTTAGCAGCTTCTTTATATTCTTCA